>CAYSEV010000003.1:0-80790 GCA_964430295.1 uncultured Gammaproteobacteria bacterium | reverse complement strand
CACAATCCTCTGAAGAGCTCTCAAAAATCACTGAGGAAATGTATAAACAAAATCTTGAGCTATCGATCAGAAATAAAACACTCAGTGTGCTTCGTGCAATATCTACAATCACAACAACATCTATAACGGTCAAAGAGACATGTCAACGAATTGTTGAGACTATCGTTAATGAGCTAAAATTTCATTGTGCGTGTGTCACGTTGCCAGACGAATCGGTAAATAATATACAACGAATACAATCACTCGCATCAGAACAATTAAATGAACGACTTACAGTCTTATTACAGCAACATATAGATGGCAGAATTTTTTCTGAAGCTGAATTGGAATCGGAACACATCAAGACAATTATCTCTTATAAGCTTGAGGTAGGCACAAAAAATATTGGTATGTTGTATTTATGTCTATCAAAAACTGCAGATAATCTGTCTCGTGGAGAAAGGGAGACAATAGATGAGCTAACAGGGGCAATCGCACTTGCTATAGATCGTGCACAGTTACTTGAGCATGTACAAATTACAAATAACAAACTTCAGTCAGCAAATGAACAACTTAAATTACTGGATAAACTCAAAGATGAATTCGTATCTGTAGCTTCGCATGAACTTCGAACACCCATGACCGCTATAAAAAGCTATGCGTGGATGGTATTAAATAATAAAGCTGGAGATATTACTCCAAAAGCTCGTATATATTTGGAACGTGTATTTGCATCTACAGAACGTCTTATTCATTTAGTAAACGAAATGCTTGATGTATCACGTATTGAGTCAGGAAGAGTGAAGCTTAATACGACGACATTTGATCCACTATCGTTATTTGATGATATGCAAAACGAATTTGCTGCAAGGGTGGCTGATGCAAAAGTCGTGTTCACCATAGAAAAACCGACGACACTCCCACAAATAGCAGCAGACCGTGAAAAGATCGTACAGGTACTTGAGAACCTCATTGGGAATAGTATTAAATACTCCTCACAAGGGGCATCTATTACGCTTACAGGAGCTCAGGAAGGCACATACATTCGATTCTCGGTTTCAGATACGGGTCGTGGTATTTCACCGGATGACATGCCTAAACTATTTAAAAAATTCGGCAGACTTGAAAACTCTCTCGTTACTGTTACAGCAGAAAGTAGCGGACTTGGTTTGTTTATTTCAAAACAATATGTGGAACTACATAGTGGAACTATGAGTGTTCAATCCGAACTCGGAAAAGGTTCCACATTTTCTTTTACGCTCCCTATAACACAATCTGGTATAAACTCTTTACAAGCAAAAGTAACATAACGTACACTGTACTCATGAACGACACTATCCCTACCATAAAAAAAGTATTGGTTGTAGAAGATGATCAATACATTCGTGAGCTATATATCGATATTTTGCAGGATGAAGGGTACGACGTTGATCACGCAGTAGATGGTGAAGAAGGCTACACAAAAATGCATGCTGGTGGATACGATATAGTTCTTCTGGATATCATGCTCCCGAAAATGGATGGCATCAAAATTCTAGAGAAACTCAAGAATGAAACACCTCCTGTCATGCCCAATAAGGCTATTCTCGTCTTATCCAATCTTGGCCAGGAAACAATCATAGCAAATGCTGTTGCACTCGGAGCTCAAGGATACTTGATCAAAAGTGACCATACACCTGATCAAGTGGTTAACAAGGTTAAGGAATTTCTCCAACCGACTGTGTAAAAATAATATCCCCTAATGAGGAAATCCAAGCATCACCTAATTTTTGCACCAATAGGCATGCCTTCAGCCGATATAAACTGAGGACGTTTATCTGCGCCATCAACGGCTAAAATCATCCCCTGAGAAAATTCATCAAGCATCTTTCGCGGAGCAAGATTTGTAATAAAGAAAAATTGTTTGTCCGTAAAATCCTCATGCGTATACCCAAATGGCCTGACTGCGGTAAAAATAATTCTTTTATCAGTTTCTCCAACGTCTACAACAAGTCGAATTAACCTATCACTCCCGTCTTTATGTGAAGCACTCACCACATGCCCAACTGTTAAATCCAATTTTGCAAAATCATCAATGGTCACAACATCTGAATCGACTCGCAGATATTCAAAGAATGAATAGCTAGTTGTTACTCCAATTGCATCGCGTACATCTTTCATAGTTTGCGTTGCTACTTTCAATGCTTTGGCTTGGCCTTCCTTGAGAATTGTTTTAATCCGTTTTGGATTGTTCTTAAGTTCAGCATATGCTTTTCTGGCTGGAGCAAATGTATGAAGTAGGCATTCAAACAAATATTCTTTTACTGCAACATCGGAAATTTTTCCAGATCGATATTCATTTTTCATTACCTCCACTTTCTTTGCATCGCCAAAATAATCCAGATAAGAAAACACCATATTTCCTTCTATATGGCCGGGGTCAGTAGCATGAGCTCGGGTTGGATCTGTGTATACACCGTTCACCTGTTTTTTTATGACCGCTTCATCTTCAAAAATGCTAATCAAATTTCCTAGTGACTTACTCATTTTCCTTTTTCCATCTGTTCCTAATACTGTCGCGACTTCCTCGGGAATAAATGGCTCTGGTAGCTTCAGAAGTTGTTTTTTATATATTCGATTAAATCGTTCTGCAATGTCGCGCGTTATTTCTATATGTTGTTTCTGATCTTTACCAACAGGGATGAGATCAGGTTTATACAACAAGATATCCGAGGCCATTAAAATAGGATAGTTAAACAGGCCTAAATTAACATCGTCCTCCATCACATCTTTCGCCAATTTATCTTTATACGCATGTGCGCGCTTCAAAAGCCCAAGAGGAGTTACATTATTGAGAATAGATTGAAACTCTGTATGCATGGTAACATCGGATTGTCGAAAAAATACAATCTTATTAAATGCTTCCTCTCCGAGAAATCCAAGTAAAAGAGACAACTCTTCCATCACTAATGTGTCAATATTGTGTGAAAGCTGTTTTTTATCTTGGATAGTGGTTAATCCATGAAGATCAGCAACCATCAAAAACGTTTCATTATGCCTAGACAATTCTATAAATTGTTTCACCGCTCCCAGATAATTGCCAATATGAAGGCTTCCATCACCGCTGGGGGTTATACCCGATAAAAATCTTTTTCCCTGTGGTATTTCCGAAACAATAATTTCGTTCGTAAAATCTCCGATCTTTCCACCATTAACACGAATTAAATCCGCGGCTTCCATCACCATTCCCATTGTTTTATCACCAGCCGTTCCATAGATTCTTCCAACTCCAAGAACTTTTTTATCAATCAAATACAAAACAGATAAACCGAGATATGGGACAATTCCAATCTCAGTTCCAAGCTGTGATAAATCTTCTTTGGAAGCAAACTTCAGTTTGTCCACCTTCAGAAAGTTTTTTACTTTAGCCTCATCAATTTGCGTATCAGCTCTTTTAACAACTCCGACAATACCATTTTCTGTACCATATAAAATGGTCACCATAGCATTTGCAAGTTTTATACCATGAAAAGCTGCGTGTGATGACACATCAGGAGGCAATTCTTCAGGCAAAGGAATAAACGTATGTTCTACTCCTTTTTCGTTTAATAAATTTTTAATTTCATTTTTTATATTCATATATTCTCCTTATAATACCGTTTTAATATATTTTCCGCGAGTATGGAAAGACTGCTTATTACTGGCATTCTAAAGTTTTTAGGGAAAATAAGAGGCAGTTCCGTACACCCTAACACAACTGCTGTTGCTTGGCTTCTGTCTGATAACGAATCAGTTAGATTTGTGATGTTTTTGGATAATGCCTCGTACGATTCTCCACTCAGAACACCTTCGATAATAGAATCGATTCGAGCATACAAGTGCTCTTTTGGGTAAACGTACGTAATTCCATAGCGATCCATCATATCCTGATATAGCCGAAGCTGTAATGACGTTGATGATGCCAACAGTACTACATTTGAGTGCGAGTTAGCCGTTTCCTTCACAACCTCCTCTACAGTTGATATAACGTTACAATCAGTTTTTGACTGCAGTCTGTTTTTATATACACAGACTGTGTTGCAAGCGATTGCGATTGTCGTTGCTCCAAAAGACGTCAATCTCGAAACTCTATCTTCTAAGATAGATGCTACAGCTTCCATCTTTTCAGGATGAGAAAATCCGTCGGGAACAGGTATGGAGTCCAGAATAATTTCAGGGTACTCATCATTGTGATGTGCGCCATATGCTCGCCTGGCACCGTCTATAATTAATTTATATAGCTCGCAACTTGCTTGCGGCCCCATACCTCCGAGTATGCCAATTATATTTTTATTCATATACCATTCCCCCTCTCAAGTACTCAGCATAAGATCCCACATCTAATAGCCCATGCCCGGATAGGCAAAACAGAATCGTTTTTTTCTTTCCCATCTCTTTTGCTTTCAGCGCTTCTACAATCACATGTTTAATTGCATGTGCTGATTCTGGAGCAGGAATAATTCCCTCGCAGCGAGAAAACACAGTTGCTGCATCAAATACCTGCTTTTGCCCGTACGCTACTGCTTCTATAAATTTTTTATGATGTAAAAAACTCACCAACGGTGAATCTCCATGATATCGCAACCCTCCAGCGTGAATCGTTTCAGGCACAAAATCGCTTCCGACTGTATACATTTTAAGTTTAGGGGTCATTCCTGCACTATCACCACTGTCATAACGGTACTCTCCCTTCGTTAAGCTAGGACAAGCTGTTGGTTCAACGGCAACTATTCGAAGTGGTGTTTTTTTCTCCAATTTGTCTGCAAGAAATGGAAAACTGATGCCAGCTAAATTACTGCCACCACCGCAACATCCGATAACAATATCGGGATACCTATCAAGTGATTCCATCTGTTGTTTCGCTTCCTGACCGATTATTGTTTGATGAAGTAACACATGGTTAAGTACACTACCTAACGCGTAGTGATAGCCGTGAGTGACGGCAAATTCAATCGCTTCAGAAATTGCCATACCAAGGCTTCCGGATGCATTCCGTTTCGATTTCAGGAATTCTCTTCCCGCGTTTGTTTCTGTTGACGGACTCGATGTAACGGCTGCGCCATACAGTTCCATAATCGTTTTTCGGTACGGTTTTTGATCAAACGACCCTTTTACCATAAACACATGGCACGGCAATCCCATCATTTTGCACGCAAGAGAAAGAGCACTCCCCCACTGTCCGGCTCCGGTTTCTGTAGCAAGCCCTTTTACGCCTTCTTTTTTGTTATAATACGCCTGCGGGATTGCGGTATTTAATTTATGACTACCGACAGGAGAAACGCCTTCATATTTGAAGTAAATTTTTGCAGGCGTATCCAAAAGTTTTTCCAACCGCCGTGCACGCATGAGAGGTGTCTGTCTATATGTTTTATAGAGCTCTGACACTTCTTCCGGAATTGGAATATCTTTATCTAAAGACATCTCCTGACGTATTAATTCCATGGCAAACAATGGCGCGAGCACACCCGGTCCAATTTGCTTACCATCAGTCCCAAGCGGCGGTTCAGGTAACTCACCCAGATAAGTCTTTAAATAAAACATAATATTCAAATAGTTTGTAATCATACTGTCTCCTTTTTTATACAAAAAGACCTCCATTACTGGAGGTCTGATCTAACATATGCGTACATATCCACTACATCAGAACCTCCCTGAAAAGGTTCTGCCACCAACGTTGCGAATTTATAATGATATTTGCCATACTGAACTTAGAACTTAGAACTTAGAACTTGTTTGAATCTCCCCTTTTGTAATTCTTTTGAACCACGCGTTACTGTGGCGATACCGACACCCAACTCTCTTGCAATCGTATGCTGTGGGATTCCCTCTTTAAGTTTTTTTACAATCTGTATTCTTTTGACAATTTCCTCCAATTCTTTTTGAGTTAACAAACCTTTCAAAAACTCCGTCATTTCAGATACCGAGCGAATCTGTAGCATGATCTTTGCTATCGTATCAATTTGTACCGTTTTCATTGTACTATTATACTAGTATATAAGTATATTGTCAACCCTCATAACAAAAATGATAAAATCAGGTATCTATAAATCGATAATATAACTATCTTTACAATAGAAATAAATATAAAAAGCCTGCTATACAGTACGATCATGTATAAAAAAATAATTATATGTTGCTGCATAATTTTTTCTTTATATATCGGGTTTACATATCACAATAGATCGTATATATCACCTTCGCCATTGTGTAAGGACTGCAGCATAATTCTTGTTTCTTTAGATACCTTAGGAGCAACACATCTTCCCTGTTATGGTTACACAAGAGTTACAGCGCCACAGCTTTGCCGATTTTCAAATCAAGGAATAAAATTTGAAAACGCATATTCAAATGCTACATGGACGCTTCCAAGTCATGTATCAATATTTACGGGGCTTTATCCCTCAGCACACGGCATCACGACAGTAGATAAGAAATTACCTCAAAACATTCCATTTTTACCTGATCTATTACAGAAAATGGGATATACCACACTATTTTTAATGCCAAATCACGACCCTACATTGCCATTGGATAACGTCTATTATAGAGGAATTTCGAAGCTCTATGACCTTTCTCCGAATAGATATGATCAGCAATGGTTGCCGATTCTTAATGACTATAAACAACGAATCCTGAAACACGAGAAAACATTTCTTTTTTTGCATACCTATTATGTTCATGACCCATACTTACCGATTAAATTCCCGTTAATATACGCAAACGGTACAATCCCTGAGATTCCATTGTTTTCTCAGGATATCGATGCTATTACAAATGAACTAGTTGATTTATTAATCCAAAGCATTCCACCTGATATACAAGAACATAAGTTCAACGCTGAGACGAAAGACAGTATGATTTCACTGTATGAAACAATAACGAAACAAGGGATGAATCAAGCCACAAAGAGGGATATTGTTCAAAAATTCGATAAACAACATGACGGAATGTTGCTGCCATATAAATACATAGCTAACTACATAAATAGAATTAATAGGAAAGATCCCCGACACATCGAATATGTTAAAGCATTGTATGATCAAAAAATTCGTGAACTGGATTCTTCACTTTTAACTGATCTCATTACGTTTATGAGTGATGAAACGGTAAAAAATAATACTATATTGATCATTACATCGGATCATGGAGAAGAGTTCATGGAGCATAATCAATTAGGACATATTACACTGTATGATCCCAACACAAAAATTCCTTTTTTTCTTTTTGGTCCGAGTATAAAGCCACAAGTCATACATGAAAATGTCCAGTCTGCAGACATATTTCCTACCATTCTTGAACTTATTGGAACAACAATTTCCGGTAAGATAAATGGGAAATCTCTCGTGCCGCTTCTTCTGGGGAAAAAGGAGCAGGATAATCTATTAATAACAGACAGTGTAGATCAAACTCAGAAAGTTTTGAGAAAAAAAGCCATGAAACTTACAGTAAATATTCGAGATGGAGTACTAATACCATACGAATTATTCGATACAAAAAGGGATCCGGGAGAGCAAATGAATTTGATTTCATCACACCTCAAAATCGCACAGCAAATCCTACACGAATATAACACTAATTCATACTAAGGGGAGCAGCCTAAATATGAAACACAACTATCTGAAACCTCGTATGGTGCTTGTAGGAATTCGTATTATGTTAGTATTCTTGTCTCTGTTTTGCGGAGTTATAAGTGCTGAATTTATACTCAGACTATCATCTACCTTACATCAGCATAAGGGTGATAATTCGAATGTGATTCAGAAAAATTCTACACGTACGCCAGATCCATTAGCAAAGTATGATGTGGATTTTCCCGGTGCAACTAAAGCCTATATGTGGCAGGGGGTTTTGCACGTGTTCAATGAGATCGGTATAAGAAGGACATCCCCTATTCTCCCTAAAAAAAACGGTGTATTTCGAATAGTTATATATGGTGATTCATTTACATATGGTCAAGGCGTTGGTGATAACGAAACATATTCTTCTCAAATAGAACAACATCTTATGAAAAAATATAATGTTGAGGTTATAAACTATGGAATACTTGGCGCACAAAGCGAAGATGTACTTAAAAATATTGAAACGAGTCTAGAGGAACTAAAACCTGATTTAGTCATCTATGGTGTGTGTCTAAACGATTACTTACCGTCAAAACATCTGGAATATGACAATAACTTTGCTTATAAAATCCCCATCCCCGAAAAATGGAAAGCTTTTATAACTAATTACTCCTATACTGGAAGGCTCATGCAGCAAACGTATAACAATATACTTACCAGAGTTGGACTGCGAAATGACTTTCTAGTTGATATATATAGAAAATATAATTCTAACCAGTCCCGATTTGCTTCAGATGTAAAAAAAATGAATTTGATTGTCACAAAACAGGGTTTACCCCCTATAGTAGCCATGGTACTGAATCATATACCAAGATCTGAAGGTATATCGTATGAAATGTCTATGATTACAGAACAATATCTGCGTTCTGCCGGGATGAAGGTCATCTCTACTTGGAGATACCTGCATACTCACAATGGAGAAATTATGACCGTAAATTCTTGGGAACAGCATCCGAATACGAATGCACATGCCATATTCTCTGAATATTTCCTTCAATATATCACGGCAATGCCACAGCTTACTAAATTCAAAAAATAATCATTTACCAGCAGTTCAAGGCATAAAAAAACGGACGCATGATGCATCCGTTTTTTAATCGTGTTGCGGGGCCGGGAGTCGCGCCGCGGTCTAGGAGATTATGAGCCTCCTGTGCTACTCTACACTACCCCGCGATTCTGAACGTCTTCGTAGTATAACAGAATTGTCTTTTAGCCTCAACTCAGGTAAAATATGGAATACGTCAGGATAGCTCAGTGGTAGAGCACAGCATTCATAACGCTGTGGTCGAGAGTCCGATCCTCTCTCCTGACACACATACTAAAAGAATAAGCGCACCCATTCTTCCCAATTTGATAGAGTATTGTATTGATTTAGCTGATCAAGTCCCTTTACCCGTGACATATCGATCAATACTACTGTATCTCCTTCACGTACCAGTCCAAGCTTTTCTCTGGCAAGTCTTTCTATAAATGCACTGCTAGTCGCTTCTTCTAATTTGCGTTTAAGTTCAGTATTACGCGTAGTTTCTTTCAGTATGCCCTGTTTTCTTTGCTTGACCGCATCTTCCTTAAAAAGCTGCGAGTATAGCGATCTCACTAACCCTACGCACAAAATGAGGCTAAAAATACCAAGCAAAAATCGTAGAAATGAAGCATTAGGTCGTATCATATATAGTATAGGCCTTGCACACTGGCTGTTTTCATGATATTATAGGGTATCTTTAGCTTCATTAGAGCGATGTATCGAGCTAATTAACTAGTTTCGTATATATTATGAGAAACAACGGGAGCTAACTGCCAACCAAATACTATTATGTCAGTAACACTAAAAGACGCACACACACAGTTCACCGAATACCTTGGATCCAGAAAGCGCGCCCGCGCCACCATCGTAGCATATGGAAAAGATATAGAACAAGTCACCATGTACTTGAGTAACATGGGTAAAAAATTGGTATCTGAAGTCACACGAGATGAGCTCGATGCGTTTTTAAAGAAGCTTTCCGGAGATAACTATACACCTAAATCAATATCAAGAAAGATCAACTCAATTAAAACCTTTTATCGATTCCTAAAGGCCTCAGGTATTATCACCTCTGATCCGGCAATTGAAATTGCTCATCCCAAATATGAGGTTAAACCACCCAGAATTTTATCTAAAATTGAATACAGAGCACTGAGAGACACCTGCAGAGGCGATGTGCGTATATATGCAATCGTCGAATTATTTCTCCAAACAGGTATTCGAATCGGAGAATTAGCTAATCTAACACTCGATGATCTTAAGCAAAGTGAGATCCATATAGCTGCACAGGAAGGTCACGCAGAACGGATGGTCCCGCTGAATAAAGCGGCAAAAGAAGCGCTAGATAAATATATTGAACAACGATCAACAAATACGCCAAGTAAATCTTTGTTTATTACAAAAACAGGGAGACCACTTCTTATTCGAAATATACGGACAGCTATTGATAGATATTTTAGAATTGCAGGCATTGAAGGTGCAAAAGTAAACGATCTGCGACATACATTCATTGCTCATCATCTTATGGCGGGAACTGCAATTACAACGCTTTCTAAATTAGTTGGTCATAAGCGACTATCAACGACAGAGCGGTACCTTGAACTCGTCAAAGATGTTAAAACTGAGAGTGTTAAGTTAGACGAGCTGTAAACATAGCTTGATCCACTGCTCTCCCCTACAGTACAATAATAGTACTATGGATAAAGCCTACGATCCCAAAACATCTGAACAAGTGACGTATCATATGTGGGAACAGGGCGGGTATTTTACCCCAAAAATAGACACTTCCAAGGAACCTTTTACTATTCTGCTTCCACCTCCAAATGCGAACGCTGACTTACATGTTGGTCACGCTATGTATGTTATTGAGGATATTTTGATCCGGTATCATCGTATGAAAGGTGACCCTACGTTGTGGTTACCTGGAGCCGATCATGCGGGATTCGAGACCCAGTTTGTGTATGAAAAACACTTAGCCAAAGAAGGTAAAAGCCGATTCGATTTTGATCGTGAGACGTTATATAAAAATATCTGGGATTTTGTGCACACAAACCGTGGAACTATGGAAAATCAGCTTCGTCGGCTTGGATTTTCTCTCGACTGGAGCCGCAATACATTTACCATGGATCCCAAGATCGTAGGTACGGTCTACAAGACATTTAAAAAGCTTTATGATGACGGCCTAGTATATCGTGGTGTCCGGTTAGTTAATTATTGTACAAAATGCGGCACCGGATTTTCCGATCTGGAAGTAAAATACGAAGATAGAATTGATCCGATGTACTATCTTACATATGGTCCATTCACAATAGCCACAGTTCGACCTGAAACTAAATTCAGAGATACAGCATTAGCCGTCAATCCAAAAGATAAGCGATATAAAAAATATATAGGAAAAACCATGGAAATCATGGGATTATTAGGCCCAATTACCATGACAATCATTCCTGATCCTGAGGTAGATCCCAAATTCGGTACAGGAATCATGAAGGTAACACCTGCACATGACGCCCACGACTTTGAATTAGGCAAGAAATTTAATCTTCCCGTTACCCCTATTATTGACTTTAAAGGTCGCATGGATTTTTCGTGGTTCCTTTCAAAACCAAATATAGATTCTAAATACAAAACTCGTGCAGAAAAATATCATGGAAAGAAGGTGGCAGAAGCTCGGGCACTCATGGTAGAAGATCTGAAAGAAGATGGATTGCTCGTAAAAATTGATGAACAGTACACCCATAGAGTCGGCATGTGTTATAAATCTAACACTGTCATTGAACCATTACCTATGGAACAATGGTTTGTAAAAGTAAAACCACTGACAGATGTAGCTAAAAAAGCCGTTAAAGAAAAACAGATTCAATTTGTGCCTAAACGGTTTGAAAAATTAGCAACACAGTGGTTTACAAACTTTCATGATTGGAATATTAGTCGTCAAATCGTATGGGGTATACGTATTCCTGCGTGGAAATGCACAGACTGCACGCGAACTCATAACAATGCTGAATGGATTATCACAGAAGGTGATGCTCCCTCTACCTGTACAACATGTGGAGGAACAAATTTATCTCAAGATGAAGATACATTTGACACATGGTTTTCTTCAGGACAATGGCCTTTCGCGACTCTTATCGCAAATGAAAAGTTAAAAATGAAAAGTGAAAAATCGGATATTGAGTATTTCTACCCTACGAGTGTCATGGAAACAGGATATGACATCTTACCCTGGTGGGTATGTCGAATGACCATGCTAGGGCTTTACATGACCGGAAATGTACCTTTTAAAACCGTATACCTTCATGGATTAGTCAGAGATGGAAAAGGACAAAAGATGAGTAAGAGTAAAGGTAATGTGATTAACCCCCTAAAAATGATCGATCAATATGGCACTGATGCTCTACGATTTGCTCTTGTGTTTGGTACAGCAGCGGGTAATGATCAGGCATTAGCGGAAGATAAAATTAGAGGCATGCGTAACTTTGCAAATAAATTATGGAATATCGGCAGATTTATAGAAATGAACACACCGGAGGGAACGCATATTGAAACATATTCAGAGACACTACATACTGCTCTCTCAAATAATCATGATAAGCGTATTATTACGGAACTTAACATGATGACATCAAAAGTTACGAAAAATATAGAAAATTATCGCCTTTCCGATGCCGCTAAATCTATTTACGACTTTGCATGGCACAGACTAGCTGATGTGCATTTAGAAAAAAATAAAGAGCGCTTTAAATCAGGGGATCCGCAAGCACTCGCAGTATTACTTCACGTATATAGAACTATCCTCAAGGTAGCTCATCCGTTTATGCCGTTTGTGACTGAAACGATTTATCAGCAACTTCCTGGATGGAACAACGTCCCATTGATCATTACCCCGTGGCCGGGAAAAACGTCCTGATAGGTTAACACCGGGTAAAAAATTAAAAATATCCTTTACGGTAGTTTGGTAGAAGTTGGCGATCCCGATTGTGTTGCTATGCGCGTGGGAGTAGGCGTGACAGACACTTTATACGTTGGAGACGGTGAAGCTGTCAAAGATACGGTCGGAGAAAGTAAATTTGCACCCTTTTGTGTTTGATCCAAACCTGATAGAACAACTCGTTTAAGTATTTCATCAAAAATAATATCATCTGTCTGAAAATTTGCGACAATGCCGCTTGGAACAAAATGATTAAATTCAACAGAAGTTGTATCACTTAACGGGACCATTACTCCACGCATAGACGTAAACGCATATCCCGATATAGTCCGGCCGGTAAATGTTCCTGTATATTCCATTGATGGCTTTCCAGCTATAGTCACTGCTTTTGTCGTAAAGGCAATGCCATTTACGTCAGAAATCGTAGTGCCTCTATAATCTCGAAGTAATTGTCCTGTACCCCGTGCAGCAACCGTAAATCTTGTTCCACCCGGAAGATATGTTCCCTGAGATGCGCACCCTGATCCATCACATATAGGTGGCAATATATCTGTAGGCAACTGAAAAGATATACCTGGCATCGGCTTTCTTGTAGTTCCGGATATAACATCATATGATTTCCATCCTATCATCCCTGCGGGCGTTGGGCTTATGACAGTAGCAGGGGCGCTGGGCGTTGGTTTTGCGGTAGGTGAAATGGGAGCCAGTCCCAAAGACTCACTTAAACCTGCCGGCAAATATGGTCGCAGTGCACTCGATAACCAAATGCCAGCAACAAATAACAGTATGAATGCAACCATGTTTAATAATACATGTGAAGAGCTACGAGGCAACGGAGCGTTAGGCATACGTGGCAGATCATGAGGCGGAGATAATTTGGGGGCATCACCGGAATCTTGATTTCCATGTGTAGACTCTGCACCATCAGATGAAACCACAGAATCAGATGGGTGAGCATCAGCTACGATAGGATCAATAACTGGTGTTTCTTCATACACCAACGGTTTTTCCGGTTTATCACTATCGCCTGAAGAGGGCGATGATCCATATAAATCTTCTGTGGTGAGTGGGGTCCCCATGTTGTGGATATTGTTTCACCTTAAATACCCGACTGTCAATAAAAGGTATCATGAAGCTGAAACGTAAGAACTAATATAACCGTAACCACTCACATATATATTTATTTTCGTACGAATATAATAGCATTGGGAATCCCTCTACCCGGTCCCACCTTATATCCTCCGAACCACAATGCTGAAGACCCTCCGCTATCTAAATTCAGTGCATTTTCCATGCCAAGAGCCTTAAGAACTAATGCCGCCTCTGCAACGGTAGCATTATGAACAAACCCAATGTACACGGTATTTCCTTTATTTGCCACAAACCCCCGTGGACCTTTACTTCCTTTTTTCGGATCTCCATCACCACCAAATACAGCATTTCCTCCTGAAACGAGCAGTGGCTGATTGGCTATCATACTATCTATCCCCGTATCTCTTCCCCACTCTAAAGAACGCCCCACAAATCGCACTGAGCCACCTTGAAAGATAACAGCGGGTACGACACTGTATTTATTGTTATCTGAATTAAAATACGTTTTTTTCTTATTCATGAGTAACGTGTCAAAAGAATTCTTTTTATCCTGGCAACTGGGATATGTAGCGGGGCAAAAATATGATCCGTTAATACCGGCAAATCCCCCGTTTCGGGACACATAGTCACCCAGTGAAAGAACAGGACAATCCGTTTTACAATCACCATCAGATGCCGTATCTACAATCACCCGTGTTGTGGATAAATCCCCTGCGATAATATCCACCAGATGTTGTTCCCCATTGGCCGTCACAGATTGCCTACTGAATCCTGATCCTGGAGCAGAGTTATTCAGAGGGACGGAAGCTGGTATGATAAATGATGCGGCAATTTTTGCCGATTCAGAATCAATAGCGGCTTTTAATGTTTTAATTGACGCACTTGCAGATGCATAATTTCGTTTCGAAAGAAGTGTGAGAATATCTGTAAAGCCATCGTCGAACGTTTTAGTTTTAGAGGTTATTTCTTTTAATTTCAACAGATCCTCATAGAGTGATACTGTCTTTGTGTACGCCTGTTCGATATCTTTAATATTTGCTTCAAGTGTTTTATTTATAATAATCTGATCCTGGGATTTTATATCAGAAAGTTCTTTTGCAATTGCGGTAACCTGTTGTTCCAGTTTTTTCTTATCAGAGGAAAGACCAAAGATTTTTTGCTGTATCACTTCCCATGTATCAATAGCCCATACAGCAATAACAAGTACTGCTATACAACCCACGGCAAAAGCTATAATAAACTGCCATAGAGGAATTCGTTTAGATTTTACTGAGGCCATGCTACCAGTCTACCATGAACTAATTATCCTCTTTCAAGGTATGAACCGGATTCAGGATCAATAGCAATCATCTCTCCCTGCTTAATGAACAGTGGAACGGTAACAATAGCGCCTGTTTCTATTTTGACCGTTTTAGTTGCGCCACTCACGGTATTTCCCTTAGCTCCATCATCAGCCTCAGTCACCATCAGCCGTACTTTTTTGGGGAATCTCAAGCCAACAGCTTCTTCTCCGTTTACCAAGATCTGATAAATATCATTTGGTTTTAAGTAATTCACATAATTGCCAAGCATGCTTTCTGAAATTGCAAACTGTTCATAGGATTCATTATCCATAAATAAGTAATTTTCATTTTCTTTATACAGATATTGCATCTCGCGGGTTAACACAGGAATCTCCACAGCAGATTCGCCGGATTTATATGTAAATTCCTGCACTTTACCGGTTTTAAGAGATTTAAGCCGTGTGCGAACAAACGCACTCCCCTTTCCGGGATTTACAAATGTAAGTTCTGTTATTTGATGGGGTTCATTTTTAAATTCAATGAACATGCCCTTGGTAAAATCAGCCGTCGTAATGTTTGCCATATTGTGCTTATTATATCTTATTTTCTGGGCCCAAACAACGCCCCACCCAATCGAATTTCGGTAGCACCTTCCTCTAGAGCAACTATATAGTCAGCACTTGTTCCCATAGAAAGCACATGACCAAATCCCGTTATTTCCTCCTGGAGTACTTTGGATAATTCCCGAAGATCTTTAAAGATATTTCTATTCTCATCAGGATTCTGTACTAAAGGAGCCATTGTCATAATGCCGTCAATATAAACGTTTTTTGTTTCAATACTTCGCAGCATTTGAACATCTAAATCTTTAAAACCATATTTACCTGCTTCTTGAGATATATTTACTTCGAGAAGCACACGAAGTTTTTTTTGTTGGATGTGTGCTTCTCTATCAAGTTTTTCTAGCAATTCAATACTATCCACAGAATCAACACTATCAAAATATATCACAACATCTCGTATTTTCCTTGACTGCACATGGCCGATCATATGCCAACATATATTATTTAGATTGTTTTGACGGGATAAATTAATTTTAGTAATGGCTTCTTCAACTCTGTTTTCTCCAAAGTGACGAAATCCTTGAGTATATGCCTCATATACACTCTCAAACGAATGCGTTTTAGTTACTGCAATGATATCAACAGGATATCTTACATGTTGAATAGCATTTTGTACCTGTTTCAACGTATGTGTATTCATACAATATCAATCAATGAGAACGAAATATGATGATGTGATCGAAGAATCATGTAATTTAGCATGACTACATATTCATAATTATATAGAAAACAGTTCGCTTGCTGGAAAGAATAACGTTTCATCAATAGATATCACATTGGAAAATAGCATCACCAGACGATCAACACCGACTGCAATGCCGGAACAATCAGGAAGTCCAACTTTGAGCGCTTCTATAAAATCTGTGTCATATTCATACAGTGTTTTACCGAGTCTTGTAAGTTCAACCAATTCCGCATCAAACCGTTTTTTTTGTTCAACCCAATCGGTTAATTCACTATACGCATCTCCAAGCTCTAACCCTGCAATATAAAATTCAAACCGCTCTGCATACCGAGGATCTGCGGATTTTTTCTTGGAAAGTGCAGCCATAGAGGCAGGAAATTCATATAAAAACACTGGTTTACCGAATCCTAATTTTGGTTCAATTTCATTTAAAAATATTTGATTATATAGCTCTTCCCATGTGTTGGATTCTGACACCTGATAGCCCTTATTTGCCGAAATCTGTCTTGCTACGTTTAAATCCAAAAAAGCATCCAGATCTACCTGCGCATATCGTAAAAACGCATCTTTCATAGTAAGGCGATCCCATGGCGGCCCTAAATGAATATCACTTCCCTGATAATGTAAAACAGGATCATCACTTATTGATTGTTGTATCGAGAACACAAGGCGCTCAACATCTTCCATAATAGACAGATAATCCACACCGGCACGATACCACTCAAGAATAGTGAATTCGGGATTATGACGAAGTGACTGCATTTCTGTATTTCTAAAGCTTTTTGTTAAGGCATAACAATTCCCTATCCCAGCAACAAGTAATTTTTTTAGTGCCACTTCCGGTGAGGTGGAAAGGTAGGCTTTTGAGGGCAATCGCTTCCGATTTAAGAGGGTCGTTTCAAACACATCAACATAGGATTCAGCCGGAGGATGCGCGATAATCAGAGGTGTTTCCACCTCATGAAACACATTTGCCTCAAAATATGAACGAATTGATTTAATAACTTTTTCCCGGATAAGATATCGTTCCCATAACTCAGGAGAATCATGCAACAATTTCCAAGTATTCATACAGCGTAGTTAAGATCGCTTTTTCACCGTGCGAGAGGTTTTTTTTGCACGTTCGCTTTGACTGAACAGATCAGCTACAAAAATCAAATATAACAGTTCCAACACACCTGCAGTGTGAACGAACAGGAAAAATATAAACCAAGCAGCTTCTCCTCGCTTTGCAGCATGCCAGAGTGCAATACCTGTACACATCACAGACCAGAGAGCCAGCGGTATAAAAAATGCAGGCCAGAAAAATCCCCCGTTCCAGCTAAATCCACTCCCAAAGTGATATGCACTACCCAAAAAAAATGGCATAATAATCCACTAAAATAACTCTTATTTTTCTTCAATACTTACAGATTCCACCGTTACTGCGTCTATCGGCTTTGACTGTTCACCCATCATACTTAAAGATGTTGGAATTGTGGCAATTGCATCCAACGTTTTCAAACTTTCTGTATCCCCTGATTCAATCCCGCCAAATATCACATAGTTTTTTGGCAGTGGATAATCAGCATGCATGATAAAAAATTGACTACCGTTTGTATCTGGTCCTGCGTTTGCCATAGAAATCGTCCCGCGTGTATAACTTCTGGTTATTTTTTCATCCGCAAAGCGATACCCAGGTCCGCCGGTACCATCGCCCTTTGGATCTCCGCCCTGAATCATGAAACCTTTAATAATTCTATGAAAAACAGTTGAGTTATAAAACCCTTCACGTGCCAAAAAAACAAAATTATTCACGGTGTTTGGAGCATCTTTTGGATACAACACAAGCTTCATCACACCTTTACTGGTCTTAATTGTAGCTGTATACGCCTTATCTACTGCTATTGTCATTGCCGGCGGATTTGTATACGTTTTCTTTTTTTTTGTATCTTCTGTTTTAGTTGGCATAGATTCCTCCATTTTTTTTGTTTCAGCTACTATAGATGTATTCGTCCCCAGGTCATTCGTTGCAGTCTGTGCCCCTTTTACTGATTCAACATCCGCTTTAGACCTTGAATACGCAAACAAGGATGCAGCAATAACCATTACAATAAATCCGATGATCAAGAGTACCTGTTTCATTCTCACTTCATAAGTCTAACAACTTTTGCATTTTGTTTCAGGCTTGCAAACCAAGGTTGTATTTTTTCATTAATTTTTTGAGATGTCAGTGCTTCTCTTGCCTCTCCTCGCATACCTGCTTCATCAGTTGCGACAAGTGTTTCTTTATTCTTTTCAATAAAGTCATTTATTTCTGTATCAGTTACGTTCACGTCTTTGCCCAAAATACGCTCAACAGTTAGTTGCAATGAAATCTGATGTTCAAAATCTGATTTATTCATCCCCTGATACTTTAATAAGTCATCAAGTTTTACATTTGGTCCAAGAGATTTTACGACTTCTGCTGTTTTTGCATCGATATCTTTTTGAGTAATAACAACACCCTGTTTAACTGCGGCATCACCAATCATTTTTTCGCTAATCATGCTTTCCAGGGTTTGTTGTCCATATCTGGTTTCCAACATTCGATTAACATCCCATCGGAATACTGGCGAGCCATTTACAATCGCAGCGATGATATATCCCTTGCTTGCAGCATATACAGCAACTATAAATAATAGACCTAATAATACGACACTCCATTGCAACCCGCTTTTAGATTTTGGGGGGATCGAAACGACTGTTTGATCTATACCAAATTGTTCAGAAGATATATCCATAAGTTCATGAACTTTTTTTGCTGAACGGGAAGTTCTAGCTGTGCTTTTTTGTGCAGATTTCTTGATTTGTTTTGGCATAATACGCTCCTTTAATGCGGCAGGCATATGTAAGTGTGGGTAGGATATCATATATATATGTATACGTGCAATCAGTATGAACAGGCCTAGTGTAGAGATATTGGATTATGGAACTTATCATAGTTGCGTTTTTTACATCATGTTCATACAATAGGCTACATGATGCGAGTTTCAAAGATATTACCGCAAATTTCCCGATTTATTTCCGCAAAACATACACAGAGGAGATTGTACATACTCAACACCATTGGATTATTTTCTATAGTCATTAGCATTGGGATTGTGAATATAATCCAAACCAGACAACACGTTTATTCCAAAGAAATAGTTTCACTTCTCAAACAACCGTTTTCAGCACAACCACATTTTATGCTTGCAAAGTCATACAAGAATACAAGACAAGATATATATATGAATCGGGAAATAGAATTTATCCAAGAGCTTATCTCAACGAACAAGACTGAATCAGTACTGGGAGCATCAACAGATATACAGAGAACGTTAGATGTATGGAATTCTGAACCTTCGCAACTTGAAACGAAACTTGCATATTGGAAAGCTATAATCGTACAACACACTGATTACCGTGATGCGTATTTGCAGGCAGCGTATATTGCGAAGTTACTTCACAAAGATGACCTTGCAAAAACGTATACTCAACAGGCAGAATCAATAGATCCTCAATTAATACACAAACGCTGAACTCCAATAAACGGGGCAATTAACACTTTGGAAATAAGCAAACAAAAAACATTGCTTCTTAAGAAGTTTTTTCTGAAGTTTCCTTTTTAACCTCGCCAGCATTCTCTGTTGCCACTGTTTCCGCAGATGCTGCTGCTTCTGCTGCCTGAGCTGCATCAGCTGCTACCTCAGCTTCTGCCTCTTTTGTTACTAATGGACCTACCTTTACAAGAACAGTCGTTGAATCAGTAATTAACGTAACTCCAGATGGTAATGCAACATTTGCTGCAGTAATATCCTGCCCTACTTCTGCTAATCCGGAGAGATCTATATGTAATTTTTCCGGTAATTCAGTTGGAAGAGCCTCTACCTCTATAGAATCATGAAGTGTCATAACAACACCAAGCTTTTGCGCGGCTGCTGGGCTTTCACCTGTATGTTCAAGCATAACCTTTGCATGTATCTTTTCTTTAAGATTTACCTGATGAAATTCAACATGGATAAGCGAGTCAGTTACTGGGTGAACTTGCACAGAATGAATAAGCACAGGATGAACTTTTCCGCTAACAGATAATTCAATAAGTCCGGTTTCCCCTGCTTCTTTGCGTACGATAGCGAATGCTGCCGTATCTACCGTCACTGACTGACTTTTTAATCCGTTACCATAAATCGTTGCAGGCAATTTACCATGCTTTCTCAATAATTTAACTGTTTTGCCGACTTGTGTTCTTGGTTCTGCTGAAAGTGTATGTTTTTTCATTGTATAAATTTAATACGATACTTTATATCGCGTTCTATACGTGTATTGTACTCGAATTCGCCTGATTTTGCAATAAATGTACTGATTGACTCATCTTTATTTAGGGACTCATCATTCATTTTCCAATTTGGCGGATATCGAATAATAGTGTGTAGTGGCATTGAAGATATTCCTGGATGTTTGTACCATAAAAGATCCAAGTACCCACCCCCTTTACCTATCTGCAGATGTTGGGATCTGGCATATGTAATTTGGATCTGTTTCTTTTCACCAGGAGCAACCCGAAGAGCAATACCAATTCCTCTTGCTTGCGCTGTTCCATCTGCATTCTCTATATATGGAAGCTCTGGCATATTTTTTTGCGCAGTACTTCTGGTCGGAATAGGTACACCATCTAGTAATACGGTGTTTACAATACTGTCCTTGGGAAGTAGTAAACGTACGTATGTTTGATACGTGCCGCCTACTCCTTTTTCATTTGGATTTGCAGCAGTATTTGCTGTATTACCTATCGTGTATAGAACACGTTCGTTGATTTCCTGTTGTGGTGTTATTGTGATTTCACGACTGGCTTCGTGCGTTACATAATAATTAACCTTGCTCACACTGAGATTCGCTTCAGAAAACAAAATCTCTCCACCTATACATCGATTTACATCAACACCAGTACAAGTAGATGAATCGTATACTCTTCCACCCCATCCAAAATGTTCAATCATTGATTGAACTTCAGGATCTTGAATATGCAATAGCATATCTCTCTGCTCAATACCATCCATAACAGCTTTTATCAACGCAAGACTGTCAATGTCTTTATCGGTCATAATTTTTGTCATTGCAGCTCTGGCTAGAGATCCCAAGAAATCCCTCTTTTGAGTTGATCCTGGGAAAAAATTATTTTGAGTATAATACAGAGATTTTCCAAAGAAATTTTCTTTAGTAATTCGATCGTTATAGTCTGGCAGTTGAATAGGACCTATGGCGGTTAACATTCGTTCAATAATAGGTATATTTATGGCAAGTACTCCATCTACATGCTTCCCTGTTTCTTTTTCATAAAACCATTCAGCGCGTTGTCCACTTATAGAAAAATCCGGATCCCAATTACTATCTCGTAAGTACCAATGCTCATTCCCCAACAATTCAGCTATTGGTCGTGGTGGATCTACATGTCCTTTTAATTGACCGTCAATTGCATAGACGTCTTCTATTGAAAAATCTGATAGAATTCCATTATCAAATGTTGCCAGACCTAAACTACCAATAAATCCTCCCATTGGTCGAAGTTCATTACTATTTTGAAGTAATACTAGAAATGATTGCGTAGTTTTAAATCCCGCAATCTTTGGATAAACAGTTAAGAGTTCTTCTGCATATGACAAAATTTTTCGAATAGATTGTAACTTATATTCTGCGTGTGAAAACGTGGGTTGTAGCATCCTGAATGAAAATGGAAATGGTTGATCTCTCATAAGTGCAGACAATTCTGCTTCGGCCAACCCTAAACTATTATGTGCCGCTACGACAGAAATACGAAGCGACTCCAGTGATGATGCAGGAAGTTTTTCATCTTCCCTAACTGAAGATGGGATGCTTGCTTCAATAAATTGTTTTCCTTGTGTTACTACATCCATTGATTCCGTAATACCTCTCATAAGATCTGATAACAATGAAAGCACACGTTCTTGATTACGGATAGGTTCCCCCACTCCAAATATGTATGTTGGTGTTTTTATAAGCGAAAATATAAACTCGGTTTGACTTAACCAATATTCTCCCCTATTCAATGAGGAGCTTGCACGTACCATGTCAGTTTTGCTTATAAAATTTGCTGCTCTCAACAAAAAAAATGTAGAGGCAGATAACCCGGCAAGATATACAGATAACGGAAATAATACAACGCCAAAAAGGAAAAACGTATACATAGTAATATTTCCAATAGTCCTCAACATATGTTTCTGAATTTTTAAATACCTATGTTTTTTCTTACGCACATGAGGATCTCCAAACACATCCGTCATAATATGATTAATTCTTTCACTATCATTTTGTGTAAGTACTTCTTCTACTGATTTAACTCGAGGAACGATTGGAGGAAGTGATTGATGTATTTCAGTTATCGAAGGTACTCCACTAGGTACAGACTTTGCATCATTGGAGGCAGGATCAATATGAGTAATTGGCTCATGTATGTTTCGTATTATGTTCAAAAGTGTTTCAGTGCCGGAAAAGAAAAATGCGAAAATTTCTCTTACATCTGTGTTACTTAAATACCGAGGATCTATAACAACAATTTTGCGAGAGTCATCAGCGAGATTTTTGCCTTCAGAAACATCTGTAGTTACCACGATACCGATAACCCGAAGAGCGGATGTAGCTTTCGTTGCAAAAATATGTTTCACGAATACTGGGCTTCCTGCTACCAGAAAATATGTCTCAGGAATTAGAGAGTTGTCATTCACAATTACACGGCATCCATGTGTTTCTAAATATTCCCGCAACGGAGAGACAAAGGATTCTTCTTCAGCATACAGACGAGCTAAAGGTAATTGATCAATATCATCACTATGCGACAATGAGGAGGCAGGAGTCATAATAGTACGTGTTATATTTTTGTATTATGGCAAATAAAAACACCGAAAACAACTTGGAGTATGCAAGCCTATTCACGGATTATATACGGTAACCGACATGAGGGGATTATATCCACATTCATCCTATGTCATTCCCAACCTTATCGGGAATCATGTTATTGATCCTCGCTTTCGCAAGGATGACATTTAGTTATCAAGTGCCTTATTTACTTCAAAGTCAGCTGCAGTATTTTGTTCACGAGGTACATATGAATATACAATATGCCCATCTATTCCCTGCTCTAATTCGCGAACTTTAAACATTAAATTACGCATGTTAGAATCTTTCACTTTAAATAATCCGTTCAGTTGATTAACAACCAATGAAGAGTCAAGAAAAAATTGTATATCACTCCCCTGTTCTTTCGTGTCGATTACATACTGTAATGCAGCAATCACAGCAGAATATTCTGCTACATTATTTGTAGTAATTCCGATTTTTTTACCAAATGATGCAACCAATTTTCCTGTTTCTAAATCCCGTATTACAACCCCTATTGCAGCTTGCCCGGGATTTCCACGAGACCCGCCATCTGTATTGATAATGTATTTCATAATGTTTGAGTATAGCGGATATTTATACGAGTATATAGTGGGAATGAATTATTTAAAGCTATGTGATAATCATGATAGGGATTGTTTCACAACTATGCTGCTGGCAATAAGTACCATTGCTTCACTTACCACCGTAATCCATGCTGCGGCCGTATAACCATATATCGGAACAAATAATATATTTAGCCCTATGTTTACAAGCATTGTTATACCATATAGCCAAGCCAGTATGTGTTGTTTTTTAACTGCGATAAGAATCCACATAGTAAGGCTGGAAAGATAAAAGAATGGAATGCCTAACAGTAATATACGTAGAGCATATATACTTTCAAAAAAGTCGTGCTTAATATATGTGATATATGGAGCTGCTATCCATGTCATAACAGATAGAGCAACTGATGCAAGAAGAAGTACGGTTGCTGACTTTTTAATCAATATGAGCAGTTTCGCGTGAGAATGTTCTTCTCTTTTTTGTACTTCGATCACGAACATCGGATACAGCGAATTCATAAAAAAGGTTGGAAATACCAATAACAATTCAAATACTTTGTACGCAAGTCCATAAATGCCAACCTCGGAGGTAGAACGAGAAAACGTCATAACGATACTATCAACATGAAAATATATGACATTAAAGAGGAGTGTTAACCCAAGGGGAATTGTTGCGTATATAAATGTCTTATATGACTCCAACGATCTCTCAATAGTCACAACACATCCTAGCATCCGAACAAATATGAATGCGACGAGTGTTGTTACAGCGCTACCAACCAGCAGAGGAATCAGACTAAATTGAATTAATGAAGTTGATTGATTATATACAAAAAGTAGAATCAATAGTATTGAAGATAATGATCCAAAAATGACGGAAATAGCTGACCATTCATATCGAAGAATTTTTTGAAATAACCCATTGATTGTTGTAATAAGTGCCTGAAATAAAATAGTAGGCAGGAGTAATATGATTCCTATGTGTACCAAACTCGAATATCCATTAGTTTCAGATATTGGTATGCACCAAATAATTACGAGAGCTAAGATCAAAAGTAAAACACTGAGTACGATTCGAATAAAGAGTAACATATTCCATTGGGGATCATGAATCCGCTTATCACCGAAAGAAGTAAGCGTACTTTTTTGAATATATATAGCATTAAACCCAAAATCAGCTAAAAGATAAAAAAATGATACAAATGTTGTAATCTTAACAAATTCACCATATCCAACTGAGCCAAATTTTCTCGCTATATAAAATGTAAGTATAACTGTAGACAACGAACTGATGATGCGACCAATAAATTGTGCCGACGTATTCTTTGCAATCGTCAGGCGGGTAGAAGAGAGGGATCTATGCATGTGAGGCATGGCCATATTCTAACATGAATCGTTTATTAAAAATAATTATCAGAGTTGAGACATATCCGGGAAACACCACATACACGTGTGTTACGGATTAGTGTAAAACTGTTTTTGGAGGATTATATTCAACAATGCTTAGACCGATTAAAAGCGTTAACAACAACTGTCCCTGCTGTAAGGTGAGAGGATAGTGATCAACAAGACCAAGTATGAGAAACATAAAAAGTGAAGTATGAATTACATGTTTTATTTTTTTGTCCGTATGCATAATTTGTGATTCATTCTTGAATAAGAAATACAAAATATATACTATCACACAAATTCCTACAATTCCCATTTCCGATAGAAGTAGGAGATATATATTATGTACCGGCTGCAGAAAATAAATAAGTTTTGAAGGTAAAAAAAGGGGAAGTGACACAATAAAATTCCCAAGCCCGACACCAAACCATAGATGTGTTTTCCAAATTTCAATCGCGGATATATTCAACGCTTGTCTGACTACAACAGATTCATCGGTGACATGAACTGAAAATATCATAAGAGACAGTAGAAACATAACGAATAACCCCAGCAGCGTTTTTCCCCAAAGATGCTTTTTGTCTCGTACTGTGAGTATAAGCATGCTCATACCACAAACCACCAATGCACTTCTGCTAAATGTTAGGATCAATGCGACAATTCCCAGCACACATACAGGAATATATAAATTTTTAATCCTTTGGTTTACTTGTTTATTTGCATATTCACCTAATAGCAGTGGTACAACCACCGCAATAAATCCACCTAATACATTTGGATGGGGAAATGTACCATACGCCCGCAATATAAGTCCAAAATCAAACTTCCAAAACCCAATATCCAAATACAAGGGTATTTGAGCTATTCCCGGAGTACTTGCCGAAAATGTTCGTTCACCAAGCAGCCACATAGGGCCACCGATTGAACGGTGCAGGAAAAACTGCACTATAGCAATCAATGATGTATAGAAAAGAGCAATCAACAAAGAATTATGAACTATCGATAATGGAGGCTTTGTTTTTTTTATATATACAATAAGTAAGCCAAATTCAAACACTTTAAGCCATGCGTAACATGCAAGAGCAGGGGAAAGGGAAGTGGCAATATGTATAAGTAAGAGAATAATACATACTGAAACATGAAGTATGTATGTTAATTTTTTGCCAGTATTCAATATTCGTAATTCATGATCCCAGTTGTGATCGATTACCCAAAATACAACAACGAAACATATAAGAATATCTGTTAAATACAAAGTGGGGGAGAGGTAATCAATTCGTCTGCCCAATACATGCGCCCACTCAGGCCAGAAGTGCAGTCCTACCTGTGTCGGCAATAATACTATTAGTAAGGAGAAAAAAAATCTGTGCAGTGTAGACAATGTAACTCGTGACTTAAATATCATGAAGTATAATTTTTGTATGAATCGAATATACAGACTCATGATTCATAAACTCATTATTCACGATTTAGTGAGGAAATTGCAAATATGGAAGTGGAGCTTACTATTAGACGAGCTTTGGCTTCACAAGTAACGTTCGCCTTGACCCTTCCCCGACAGATTCTGTTTCCACACGATCATCACCACTCAGTGTCAGATGTATCACACGTCTCTCTGATGCGGAAAGATTTGCCAATTCAATTTCTCTTCCTGCTGCAAGAGCCCGTTCGGCTGCATGTTGTGCCATGAGCATAAGGGCTTCTTCTCGCTTTTCTCGGTAATCGCCAACATTTACATACACTTTTACCCACGTAGCTAATTCTTTGGAGACAATAATACCCAAAATAATTTGAAGACTTTCCAATGTACGTCCGTGAAAACCTATAAGGAGACCTGTTTCCTCGGTTTCAATATGGACTCGAAAGCTTTCTGTCTCATCTATATCGACCGTGACATTGCCTTGTATACCAAGTCTCGATAATAAATCTTCTGTTATATGTTGAACTGCCTGTTTTTGTTCCATAGCATTACTTCTCCTTATTAATTTTCAGTTGTTGCATGATACCAAAAAGTCCAAAAACATTCCAGTAGAGGGCCAGACCAAGAGGGAACTGAAGGGCAAAATACCCAAACATAACAGGTGTAATCATGGCCATTTGTTTTTGCATTTCTGCTGCTGTATCTTCAGGTTTTTGTTCAACCGTTTCATCTTTTTTGGAATTTTTATTTTTTTGTATTTGTTTCGTATTTGAATTTTGGGTATCGGAGCTTACCGATGCAGATTGAGGCAACATCAGTTTACTTTGATACCACTGCAATGCACCTGTAATAACTGGGATAGATAATAACCACCACCCATGTGTTTGCCATTGAGAGGGTTTAAGCCCCAGGTTTACACCGAAAAATGAGAGATCCAGTGTGCCGATATGCATCCAGGATGCATACGCCACGTGATTGAGTGTTTCAACGACCTTTTGTATGTTGCCGTTATTGAGCACCTGATAAAACACATTATATAAAGCGATAAGAACAGGCATTTGTATCAGAAGGGGGAGACATCCGGCTGCTGGATTCACCCCATGTTCTTTATACAGAGCAAGTTGTGCCTGTTGAAGTGCCTGTTTATCATTTTTATGCTTTTCATTTAACGAGTCCAAGTGCGGTTTGAGTGCAGACATCTTTTTTGCGGATTTCATTTGCGCATTCATAAGGGGATAGAGGAGTAACCGGATAATAACCGTTAGGCCTATGACTGCAAACCCTAACGGACCAGGGACATGCAGATACTCAAAACCTTTATAAAGAGCAATGAGCACATTAACAATCGGCCATACAAGTAACTGATTCCATAGTGTTGGATTTTGCATATATCTATTTCAATACCCCAACAATCTAATACCAGAGTATTCCAAACCATCTATTGGATTATTCGTTTATTAGTTATTGGATTATTTTCCGGTACGGGATCCCATCCTCCGGGATTCCAAGGATGACAACGAAGTATTCGTTGTATACCTAACCGAGATCCGTATAGTATACCATAGCGTTCAATAGCCTGATATGTATACTCACTACACGTTGGCGTAAAGCGACATGTTTTACCTATTGGAATAAGCCTTCCGACGTATCCCGTGTCAAAAGACAGAAATCGCTGATAAAATCGAATGATAAACAATGGGACAACCCGTGCATACGAAATCCGTTTTATAGCTGGAGTATTATGAAGCTTTTTCATAGTACGTGTTATTTGTGTGTGAGTCCGGCATACCTAAAAATATCATCCAGCCGAATTTCAACCTCAGATTGAGATAACCCTATGAGACTCTTTGATCCGATGACAACACAATCAGTCGTATTGGATATGTTCGGCAGTATATGTGCGATAGATTCATGCATAACCCGTCGCATTCTGTTTCGGATAACCGCTCGCGTATCAATGTTGGCAGAGGTAATAACAGCAACTCGAAACTGCAAAATTTGCTCTTGAGGTAGGTGAGTTGTTCGGTGCAAAAAAAGCATAGTTATTCCATTTCGGACTATACGTCGACCGCGGCGCATAACATCACGAATAGAGTATGGGGGAAGCCGATATTTATGGGGAAGCATAATAAACTAATAACCGACAATACGAGAAGCGTACAATATATCTGCTAATCGTGTATTGATTATTACACAGTCAACTTCGCTCGACCTATAGATCGTCGTCGTTTCAAGACTTTGCGTCCGCCTGCCGTTTTCATTCGCTCGCGAAACCCATGAGTTCGCACGCGCTTTCCTTTTTTTGGCTGATATGTTCGTTTAACCATATAAGAATTATATCATACAACAGGCATTGCAGCCAGAACTTCACGTATTACGGCGCTACTTCTTGCCAGCTTACCGGCAAATCTTTCATTTTATCCGGCATTCGAAGCATGAGTTCCGGATTATAAATAAACAAATCTGCAGCATAATCAATATTATGTCCATCGGCATCTAAGTCACGCTCAAGCGCAAATGTTCCTGCCACGAATGTTCCTTTGCCTACAAACCGTCGTGCTGCTGCACTCGTAGAACTTCCTGTCCTAAATGTTCCTGAGGGTGAGGTAATATAGATTCCCTCCAGAACAGGTGTTGAAGAGGTTGAAGTTGTACCGACACCTGAACCTATAGTAATATCTCCGTTTACGATAAAAGCGACAAATCCCGTTCCTGTTATGTTAATTTTTTTATTTATTGTCAGACTCCCGTTTACCAGAACAGTGATTGTTTCTCCATTTCCAACGCTCCATTGATTTGTATCAACGATCAGATCACCATTTACATAGTACGGTTCAGTCCTCGATGCAGGCTTGGATGTAAATGTTGTGCCACCCGGATAATCTGCCGTTGTAGGGGAACCAAACCTATGATACATGACTGCATAATAATCTGTTGCGGATTGGGTTTCTTTGACCAGCCAATTTTTTGTTGATACGTATCCGTATCCTGTCCCTGATGTATTATCAAAATCCGCACTTGTGCCAAATGTCACAATACCCGGAGTACCTCCGGTATTGCCATCTTTATCAAAATATCTTCCGCCAACGGCAGATGATGGTATGTATGATCGAAGTTGAGTAGCGGCATATACGTCTCCGCCCTGAGCCTGGAACCACCCGACTCCAGCCGTGTACCCAAGTTGCCAGGTGAGCGTTTCAGCAGATGGAAGTGTAGCCGTATATCCCGACGAGTATGCAGGCTGCGATGTTGTGTTGTAACAGGCAAGTGCAAGAACATAATCTGCAGGAGGTGTATCGATAAACGATTTTGTACCCGGATCTGAATTCGTCCATCTTGCGCTTGTATAAGTTCCATCAGATGCTGTTGTTTTCGTCGTGCCGTCAGGGAAAAGGGACACATCTACAGATGCATAGCTTGTACTTGATGTCACAGCTGCACATGTGTTTGTACCAGAAGGGACCACCACAGCACGCATCCGCACGGTACCCGGAGGCGCAACGCAGCTAAATTGACATGCAGCCAATGAGTCAAAACAGGTACCCGTTGTTTGTCCCGGTAAATATGTAGCAAGATTGGCTGCACAGGTAGGGGAGGCACTTCCACAGAGCGGGTACGGGATCGTCGTATCGTATTGTGATCCTGTTTGACTGCACGTATAGGTACTTGTATTACAATAATACATTTTTTGACATGCGGGAGTTGGGGCAGGCGTGTTGGTTGGCGTTGGAGTGCGCCCCGGAGGCAATGTTGGCTCAGGCGTGCCGTTATTATTATTATTATTATTAGTTCCGGGACAATCCAGATAACATCCACCCGCATCAGTGCAACATTGACATGATCCGCCACCTGATTGAGGGATTGTACATACTGTTCTATTTACCCATATTCTTCCAACTAAGACGCGAACTACGTACGGTGGCACTCCCTGATCTTGATATACATCTTGCAAATATGGAACATTTTGCATGACGCATGCAGAATCATATGGAGGCCCGCTGCAAATCCCATTAGCATATACGGGGACAGTACTATTTACGTACAAAAATAAAGCAAAAAACAGTATAAAAATTTTATAGAAAACGTATTTCATGAGTTCCTTGAGATTTTAACCGGCCAGGCAAATATACCCGTGCGTAAAAAATTAAGCATGTCTTTTTTGTTTTTTTCAAATCCCTCAGTAAAATCAACTCCGTATGTGACACCATGGGCAAAATATAGCGTCTGATACAAGGTGTCAAGAAAGACCTCTTCAGGGGCAGTCGGTGAAGAAGATAACATACTATCATTAAAATTCAGTGCAATTTTTACCACCAACACATTTCCTTCTACAGCATATGTACCCCAACTTGAAAAGGTCTCATTTCCTGACAATCCTAATATATATCTATCCAGTTTAGATACGAATTCAATGCGAAGATCTGTTACCGTATATCGCTTTTTAACCTCACGGTGACCTGAATTAGCTGCCACATCAATAACGCCATTAGGTGAAAAAATAGTCAATTGTCCTGTTATATAGTCCAAATACGCTGTATCCTTTAGCTCAATGGTATAGTTCGGGATCGTGTTTACAATCTTGTAGTTTGATCCCACTCTTCGTTTAGATGCCTTAAGCATTGAGGCCGTGTGCACCAAATCATCCATATGCGGTACAATGAAGGCAAAAATAAGGGGTACTGCTATGATTGTTACAAGTATCAATACTATCCAAATTTTCCGAAACGCCATACCTCAAGCGTAGTAGAAAAAACAAGAAATTACAAGTAGAGGAGAGACGTTATTTCCTTGGAGTAAACTCTATTAGCGTCAATTGCCCTTTGTTATTTAACACGATTTTGTTGAGCATTTCTCCAGACTGCGGAGCGCTCAAATCTGGTCCCTGATCAAATACGGCAACCCAAAACATAATCATCTCTGTAATTTGCATATTGGTCCACTTTGATGCCGGCAGTGTTGGCGCGATATCTACATATAAATTACCGTTTTTCGTCCACAACTTAACCATATAGCTATTTTCCTCACCATATACTGTATACGACTTGGCTTCAGAAAACCCATTGGTTTCCATATTTGCTTTTAATTCCTCAGCGTCTGCGCGAATGTGAACAATTATCTTGCTGCCATCCCAAATACCAAAGCTTTGTTTTTCAGCTCCATTCCCTGTCGTAAAATCAATATGATAATCGTGTGTCAACCAAAATTTTGCAGTTTCAAAATCAGAAACACTTTTTATTATTCCTCTATCCACCATATGTTGCATCATTAAAGTTTGGAAGAAATCTGTGACATTTATTTTCCCTGTAGGATCTAAATTTTCTGGACGAATAGCAGAAGGCAATTCCTGTTCACCAAGAAATGCACCATCGACATATGCTTCCGTCAAAAAACCATCATTCCACGTGTTTTTACCCTTAGAATCAGGCAAATTGATTTCTGGACGAAAGTCTAGTATATACCCACTGAAATATTGCCTATATCCCGCCTCACGTTCTTCATCCCATATGTATGTGAATCCATTTTCCACTTTTACATAATTTCCCATCATGTCTTTCGTATATCCTAACTCTGTTTTTTTATCAGGCAATACTAAGGCAGGCTTTTCAATTATTCCTGCTGCTTCCGCTGTTGTAACACCTAACGACTCCCAAACCTCGGCCAGTTTGCTTTGTTGTTTACTTTCCAGTGTAAGCGTTTTGGTCACATCAGTTGGGTCCAGATAGAGATACAACAACGTCCCATCCTCAAGTGTAGTAACGGCAAATAACAGTTGTCCTTTATGTGGACCATCCACAACACGCATAGTCTGAGCTGTAAACGTATCTTTTTGTGTCGCAGGCTTTGGTGCGGGTGCTGTAGCAAATTCAGTCACATCTGCTGTTGCAGTTGCTTCGGCGGTTTGTTTGTCTATGAGTTCATTGTCATTTATAACCACATTGTGTGTGACAACATTTCCATCCGCGTCGATAAATGCAACTTTTGCGTATTGAAATCCGGGTTTTGTCCCTTCGGGACTCTCGAGCGGAACAATCGCAACCTCCCAATCAAACGCTTCATTCTTGTCAGTTTTTGCCTGAAAAATTCTCAGGTACAAGACCTGAATATCTTCAGGACTCATTGATGTTTTTTCCTCGGCAAATTTAGCCTTCAGTGCATCAAATAACTGTACGAGATTTGGTGCTGCCTTCTTGTCTTCTGCCGTAAGCTTTTTATACGACTCTGAATTTAAAGTGGTCAGTACTTTTGTTTTGTTCAAGCCGGACTCAGATTTAATTACAGTTACCTCAGGAGAGGTAACTTGTGGTGCTTCTGTTTTGGGTGTACCAGATGAAGGAGGCTCTGCCGTTAAACCGGCAGGAGGTGTCCTTTCAACAACAATTGTTGGTGATGTTTTTGGAGCGCATGCTGTGGCAATAACGCTAAACGCAACAGTTAACTCAGCAGTTTTCAACCAAGCCGTACTTCTTCGTTTATCGAGACCTTGGTCCAAAATTCTCTTAGCTTCACGCTCAAAAAACCATATATTTCGCTTCGCAGCGAACCCAGGCATCGTGACATAGTCTGGAGCATTTTTTTCCAGAAACAAAACCTTTGCTTGTGAAATTGCAAGCATCTGCAATGCTTCAGCTGGTGTACGCGCCTTATCAATATCAGAAGGAAGTTTTGCAGTTGACGAAAGTGTCAGAACATGTCCTATTCGTGTTGATATATCGGATCGTATAGGTCCGACAGATTGATCAAGTTGGACATGTTTCACCCATGAAGGCAAATCAAATGAACTTGCATCAAGGAGTCGTTCTGCAGTCTTTTCTCCTTTATCAAATCGCATGTTGGCAGCCAATGCGTCAACGTATTGAGAATATTCACGCATGCGAGCTCTGCTGGCTTCTTTTTTCTTACGGCTTAACTCTACTTTCGTGCGGTGTTCGTATATAACACCCGTGACACCATCAGTCGCTTTTCTATATTCTTTCTTCACAAATCGTGCAGCTGGCAAAAGAGGGTTTTCACGAACGGCTCGTGCCTCTGCTATTGCTTCTTGTGTTGTCAGCTTATATCCATTTCTTGTTGTGATAAGCTCATGTGCCTTTCTGACATCATTTAGCTGTGCTTTGATAGTTACTACGCGAGTTCCCTGAGAGATATAATCATCCATACTCTTATGAGTACCGTTTAACACCGACAGGAGGCGTGCTTCTTCCAGCAATAGCTCAGCATTTTTTTTATTTGATGGTGAAGCATGGAGAGGATTTTCAAGAGTTCTCAAGATATTGCCAAGAGGACCGGCGTGTGGTGTTCTGGCACAGACATCACGTATTTTCTGATCATCCGGTGAAATTGAGGCCAACAGCTGACTAAATCGTTCATCTTGTTTTTCCCAATTAAGGACCGCCATCTCAGATAATTCTCCTTGTGGAATAGCATCGAAGGCAACAGATAATTGGGCTGCAAGTATGTCTCTATCGGAAGAAAGTGTTACACCAAAATCATGGAGGTGCTGTAATATCTCTTCATTTGACGACTGTTTTCCCGAAAGCTCTAACGCTTCAACATTAGTCATATTAAACCTATAGTATCAATTACCTTCCGATTTGTCAATATTTTCTAACGAATTACTATTTAGAATTCATTTAGGCTGATAGGACAATCCAAATTATATATAATAACGTTGTAATCTACACAACAACAAATTGAGTTGTGGTGTAAATACTATATTATATGGAAGACAAGTTGCTCTTCAAGCCTAGACTATATACGTTTTCTATACAATGTGAAAATTTCTTTTATAAATAATCGGAGAAGCAAATATATAACGGATATTGCCAACCGAACATCATAAAGAAATGACTTCTCAGAGGTGTATGCAATATCACTTCTCATCCACGCATCAAAACTCATCGTGTGATATCCCTGCAATATCCATGGGGAAATAATACCGGGTTTAATACCAAGGCGTTTTTTTTGCCAGGGTTTAAGCCGTTTTGCTTCATCTACCGGTAGCGGACGTGGGCCTATAAGAGCCATATCACCTTTTAAAACATTCCAAAGTTGTGGTAATTCGTCTAATCCAGTATGTGCTAAAAATTTTCCGATTTGTGTATAACGTGGATCATTCTTAATTTTGAATACGGGTCCATCAGCTTCGTTATACCGTATGAGATCCATTTTTTGTTTTTCACTATCGTTTACCATTGTTCTAAATTTGTAAATTGTAAATATATTGCCATCCTTCCCAACTCTCAATTGTTTAAACAATATAGGCTTTCCATTGAATATAAAACCAAGAATTACAATTAAAATGAGAAGGGGAAGTGATAATATAATCAACGCGAGAATACTTACGCCGTATATAAAAGACATATATCGTATATTATCATTATGTATTACAATCTTCGAGGCAGATGCATAAAACAACCGTGTATTAATAGAACACTTTAATCGTATATATTATGATATTTCCATATTTTTCAAAAAATGGACAGCTAGAACCTATAGCGAATGCTACTATTCCAATCGATAGTATTGAATATCAATATGGATTTGGAGTATACGAGACACTAAAAGTGCGTAACGGTATTATATATTTTGAAGAACAACATATACAAAGATTATTCAAATCAACTGAAATTCTCGGATTAACGCATACGTTCACTCAGGAAGATATCTCAGCATTCCTACGCTCTCTTATTGAAAAGACAATCTCTTGTCAGCCCAGTTTTAATATTAAAATTTTACTTATAGGAGACGTTAAGCATAACAGCGCAAATATATATATTTTGCCGTTAGCGCCATTGTTTCCGGATAGGAAATTGTATACCAATGGAGCATCCGTAAATACAGTCAGATATACACGATTTCTCCCTAATGCAAAGTCTCTGAATATGCTTCAAAGCTATTTGTACTTTACAGCAGCTAGAAAGAGGGGAGATTATGACGTGCTTTTTACAGATTCAAATGATAGTATTCTGGAGGGATCGAGGACAAATTTTTTTGCATTAAAAAATAATAAAATATTGACGCCACCGGCAAAATATGTGCTCGAGGGAGTTACAAGGCAAACAGTATTGTTTATAGCAAAAAAGCATGGTTTTGAAACGTCAGAACAAACAATCCCTCTCGACAAGATTTCTGACTATGATGGCGCATTTTTAACAAGCACAAGTTCTAATATTATTCCTATCGCTCAAATAAATAATTTCAAATTTGTTTCTGTACCTGATGAGTTGAAAAAATTAATGCATGCATATCATGCATTTCTGGAGGTATGCAAGGGGAAATTTGAGGATGATAGTTCATAGAAATTCTATATGTATTGAAATAACCTTCCTAAAGGGATTACCTAAAACAAATATAAAGGCTATAATAACACCCATGAATAGAGATACGAAGCTATTTATTGAATTGCTTGCAAGATTAACGGAAACAGAATTGCAATCGAGATATAAAAATACAGTTTTCGGTTTTGTATGGATTGTTGCAAATCCATTGTTACAAATGCTGATAATTGGATTCATTTTCCCATTATTTATCAAAGAACCAATTAAAAACTATAACTATTTTCTTTTTATTGGACTTCTTGTATGGAACTTTTTTTCACTTTCATTATCCAAATCAACACCGTCAATCGTATACGAACGATCACTTATTAAGAAAGCGTCATTTCCAAGAGCAGTCATACCACTCTCTATCATCATGTCTAATTTGATACATTTTCTTGCTGCCTTAGCGTTGTTTGTTATTTCAACAATAACGATTGGAACAATGACACTGTACTCACTCCCATATAGCGTGATTGCCATTGTACTCTTATGTATATTTACATCAGGGATAAGCTTACTTACATCTGCACTCAATACACGTTATAGGGATATTAATTTTTTTGTTTCAGCTCTATTGATCGTCTGGTTTTATGCCAGTCCTATTGTATACCCGCTTACACAAATGCCATCAAAATATATATGGCTCTGGCGACTGAATCCGCTCACCTCAATAATTCAATTACTTCAACATGCATTCGTAGGTACGGCGTTGCCGGGACCACTGATGATTGTCTCTAATTGTATTGTTATTGGCATTATGTTTGCACTTGGTATTTACATCTTTATACAAGAAAGTAAAAACTTTGATGACTGGATATGAAAAAAAACAACACTATAGCAATAAAACTTACACATATTAGTAAAAAATATGAAATCCATCATGAAAAACCAACACTGATGGAAAAAATACTTAAAGGAAGAAATGAATCTTTTTGGGCGTTAAAGGATATAAATCTACAGTTCATGAAGGGGGAGAGAGTCGGCATTATTGGTCCCAATGGATCGGGGAAAACCACGTTATTGAAAATAATATCAGGGGTGACAACACCGACATCCGGAACTGTGGAAACTCACGGAAGAATAGTATCGTTGATCAATCTTGAAGCAGGATTTAGACCGGAATTAACTGGCATTCAAAATATCTATCTGATGGGGATGCTTCTTAACATGAGAGAAAAAGAAATAACATCAAAACTTAACTCTATTATAGAGTATTCTGATGTAGGACAGTTTATCGATGCGCCACTTTTTACATATTCTGATGGGATGAAATTGAAGCTAAGCTTTTCCATCACTATTCATTCTGATCCTGACATACTTATTCTTGATGAAAGTATGTATGTAGGGGATCAAAAATTCCAAAATAAAGCGTTAAAAACGATTGAAATGCTTTACAAAAAAGGGACGACCATTCTTTTGGTGACGCACTGGCTTTCATATGTAAAAAATAACTGCAATAGAATTGTTGTATTAAGAAATGGACAGGTTGAACACAGTGGATCGAAAGAATTGGTAGATCAATTCTATAAATCTATGCAAGGAAAGAACCTTGAATACACGTCTCCACTATGAAAACTGGCGACATTAAACATCAGCGACAATTCGTGAAGATTGTGAAATCTTTTACAAAAAACAACCGTGAAAAAATCTTGATGTTGTCAAAAAAATATGAAACTCCTTTTTATGTCTTCGACAAACAGGCGCTTCAGGAGGACTTAGAAAATTTTGTTAATATTTTCTCAACACATATACCTAACTTTCACCCGTTTTATGCATATAAAATAAATAATTATCGACCATTGGTTAAAGAAGCACTCTTACATGGGTATGGTCTTGATGTTGCAAGCGGCGTTGAGCTTACTGATGCAATAAAATTAGGGTGTAAAAATATACTATATTATAGTCCAGGGAAAAAAAATCATGAACTTTTATATGCGGTTAAACATACAAAATATGTACGCATTCACGTTGACAGTTTTCTTGAACTAGATCGATTAGGAACAATAACCAACAATCTTAAAAAACATATAACCATTGGTGTACGTATACACGTAAAAGCATTGCCGCAATGGGTTAAATTCGGCATAGATATTGATCAGCTTCGTGTATTTTGGAAGCAGGCTTACAAGTATCCGTACATACATATTCAGGGCATACATTTTCATGCATCCAGAAATAAAGATGCAGTTGCATATGTTGAAAGTATTAAGGAATTAGCTGATCAACTTAGTCACTTTTCTAAACAAGAAAGAGAAACTATAAAATATATAGATTTCGGTGGGGGATTTGAACCGTATGAATCAGAGGGATATTACCCATACGAATTCTCTAAAGATTCACACAACAACGTACATAGTTCATATGATGATGTAAAACGAAGATTTTCAAATGAATTTAAACTAAGAGAAGCAATAGAACTCAAAAAATATGCTAGTGCGATCTCAAAAGCAATACATACGTATTTAGAACCTCTCATAACACCAGATTACTATGCAGAACCAGGCAGAATTATCTGTAATAGGGCAATGCATATTGTGTTATCAATCGTCGATATTAAAAACACTGCGGTATCTATTCTTGATGGCGGCATAAATATGGTCGGGTGGCAGCGATATATGTATGAATACTTTCCGGCCATAAATCTGACTAGACCATCAGACAAAGAAATTATAAATACTATGTACGGAAATTTGTGCACAACACGTGATTTATGGGGGTATGCATGTTATGCCAAAGATATGAATATCGGAGATGTTGTTACAATACTTAATCAGGGTGCTCTAACCTATTCTATCGCTCAAAATTGGATACAAAATATACCAAACGTATATACACTATGACTTCTATTTTTTCTTTACCATCAAAAACTCCAAAAACTTGGTGGAAAAAACAATTTGGAGCAACATATTACCACCTTTATAATCCGGTTTTATCTCAAAGCCGCTCCCGCGATGAAGCCTCGTTTATACGCAAAATAGTTCCACTACGTCCAACACATAATATCCTTGATTTAGGTTGCGGACACGGAAGACATGCAATTGAACTATCAAAAGCAAATTTAAAAATAACAGGGCTGGATTATTCTGATTATTTCCTCAAAATTGCTAGAAAAGAGGCAAAAAAAAATAATTCATCAGTTACGTTTATAAAAAAGGACATGAGAGAACTAGCTGACCATAATACCTATGATGTTATTTTATCCTTATATTCTGCTTTTGGATATTTTGCACACGAAGAGAATATAGATGTTCTTCACCGAATATTTAATGCTCTCAAACCTGGAGGAAAATTTTTGATTGATGTTATTAATGCATATGAACATGTTTCGTATATTAAGAAATACGGTAAAAAAGTACGCCCAGGAGTGTACAAATACGTCAAGAAGAATACTGTTGATGGATACAACCTTATAGATACCGATTTATATTACGAGGATGCTCAGTTAGATTCATACCACAGAAAATGGCAAAAGAACGGTAAATCAGGATATTTTCATTACTATATGATTCAGTATACCCTTAAACAGTATAAACAAATGCTTGAACATGTCGGTTTTGAAATTCAAAATTTATATGGAAACTATAACGAGTCAACGTGGAGTAAAGGAAGCTGGAGGACTATTATTCTATGTCATAAACCGGCATCGAACCTGATAGACCTAAACCGTATTTCCCGATTTATAAACCTTACTTTGAAGTCGCGATGGCCTGAAACATTATAATGAATATAACAAAGACTAAAGCTGTAATACTCTTGGCCGGTGATGGGGGAAGGTTGTTGCCCTATTCCGGGATTACCCATAAAAGTCTCCTTATGGTTCATGAAAAACCGTTGTTGTGGTATAGCATAAATAATATAAGGACAATTGGAATATCAGATATTATATTAGTCGTAGGTTATAAAGCAGATCAGATAAAGAAATTTACAGAAAAGTTTTTTCCTGATATACATTTTACTTTTGTATTTAACAAACACTATCTTCAGCGAAATAGTATATATTCTTTTTATTGTGCGAGCCCGTTATTATATAATTCAGATTTTTTTCGACTGGCAGGAGATCTATATTACAACAAGGAGATTTTGATACGACTTATTGAGAGCAAAAAAAGTATAGTTTCAGCAGTTGAACAAAGGAGGAAAAATACCGATGAGGATTTTGCAGTCAGTGTTAACCAGAAGACGGGGACTGTTATTGAATACGGAAAACACATATCAGCTACAGATGCATATGGGATAGCCCAGGGAATAGACTACGTTGATAAATATGCAAGTCCAGTTGTAATTCAGTCATTAAACGATATTATGAAACAGCGAAAATATAAAGAATTTCCTGAGTATGCTTTTCAAAAAATCATTGACCAAGGAGATAGCGTTTACTATTGTGATAATACGACTGCTGATTTCTGGTGCGATGTAGACACACCCAAGGATTTAGAGGATATTAATATGCATATTTTGGGGCTGACATAAATGTCTCCATATGTTTATATCAATCGAGAGAAATCATTTTCAGTACCGTTTCTGCAGTAATAGTATTGTCTGATAATTTATCCACATCCAATGTAACGTCTGCCAGTGATTCGTATATACGGCTACGATACTCAAGCATAGAAGGATAACATCGCTTTATTGATTCTATATTCGACTCAACACTGTTCTTTACATAAAAATCACCCCAAATTATAGGTTTTGGATCATCAAAATACTGTTGAATCATAGTTTTTATTCGTGATTGGGGAGATTTTAAGTATACAAAAGTCAATTGTTTTTTTAGCTTTTGCAAAATTGACTTTTTGACATATACGAGACTACCTGTGGTATCTACAACAATATTAGCAACATCTGAAGAATGCTCAACAAAAGATATAACTTCTTGCATTACCTCATTTTCGTAATAGAGATACATACGACTATGTTTAGCGTACTGTGACTCAAAAGGTTGTCCCATCCATCGCGAAACGTCTTCGGTTCCACTTGATCGTGTTAGCTCAGCCATTTCACCTGACAATTTTTTGCCAATCTGTGCATCACACCCTATGAGTGAATATCCTAATTTATGTATTTTAGATGACCAATACGTTTTACCGCACCCGGACATCCCTATAAATGCAATCTTCATATTTTAATAGATACTATTCTCAGGTATACTACCCACTATATTTATTCCTTCATAATTTAATTCTATGATATCAGAATTTAACAGTTTTACTCGCCGGGGAAATAATAAAGTTCCATGCATGATTATGGCGATTGAATCGGATCTAGGATGTGGTAGAAATATGGACGCCTACTATAAACATTTAATAGATTCGAATTCAATTCTCCCGATAATGATATATACAAATGCGCAAAGTTATAATAACTCTCCTAAATGGATTAAAAACAAGTATCTATTCAACATGCCATTTCTAACGCATTATTTGGGGCATTGTTCACCTGAATATTGTACTCTTAAGCCGTCAGAACATATAACACATTCACAATGGCAACGTGCATTTATACCATATGTACTCTTCCTTAAAAATATATACGGAAATCGTGCAATTTGGTTGATAGATATGCCAATGCCAATTATTGAAACTTATATGCGAAAAAATATCGTGCAGGTATTTCATAGTGAATTATTTGAAATTGGACCTGCACCGTATTTTCACGCAGATAATATTCCATCTTTTTCTAAATATGCAAGAATTTTTGTCACTGGATCATTATTAAAAGATGAAGTAATAAAGCGAACACCTCTACATGCAAACGATAAGCGAATACGAATCATAGGAAGAGTATTAAATGACACGCTATACACAAACACCTTAGATAAGCACAAAATATTACAGGAGTATAATCTAGATCCAAGTAGGAGAACGATCGTTTATGCCCCTAGTTGGGAATCACAAAAAATATGGGGGATAGGAAAAAAACGAGATGATATTAGGAATTTAGAACGTTTTTGCTCTTATGCAAAACAAATGAATTTTAATGTAATCATTCGGCCTCATCCTATTTGTATATATCAGTACCAAATAAAAGACCCTATCATAAAAACACTCAAAAAATATGCAAATACGTATTTTGATGATTCTACACGGTCAAACTACCTTGGACCGAATAAGACACTTATTGCAGCAGACATTCTTGTTACAGATCTATCAACCATAGCGGGGGATTTTTTATCTCTAGGTAAACCTGCAATTTTTCTATATCCGGATAAATCTCAAGGGATATGGGGTGAATATTTCCCGACTATACATGAAGTTCAAAAAATATCATATACGGCAAGAGGTTTTAGTGAACTCTTTCGTATAATAACAAATATTGAAACGTCTGGTGAATCTGTAATAGAAAAGAAAAAGAGACATGATATCGTGTCTTACATATTTGATCGTACGGATGGTACAGCCGGAAAGACATTTAAGACAGAAATGGATATACTAGCGGCAGAATTAAAAGCCTTTGATGCAACATTTTTGGGAAAGTTATACAGCTTTATGTGTAACAAAAATCGACCATACCATTCAAGTGACCTATATTTTTCAGCTCAAATTATTGAGGACTAATGTGTTTATTTTACAATATCTATGAAATATAGAACTTTAGGAAAAACCGGATATAAAGTTTCTGAGATAGGATATGGTAGTTGGGGCATAGGGGGTGGATGGGGTACTGTGTCGGACGAGCAGGCTAGAACAGCATTATCAAGTATATCTGATACTGGTATAAATTTCATAGATACGGCGGATATATATGGAAACGGAAGAAGTGAAAAATTTATCGGTGAATATATACAAAATGCTGGTAGACGCATTATTGTCGCTACAAAAATAGGCAGAAAATCCGATCCACATACTAGAGATGCATACACAAAAAGCAACATGCACGCATATATAGAGCAGAGTCGAAAGAACTTAAATACCTCATGTATCGATATATTACAACTTCATACACCGCCAACTGAAGTATATTACATGCCACAAGTGTTTTCATTTTTAGATGAGATGGTGAAGAAGAAAAAAATTCGCTTTTATGGTGTGAGTGTCGAGAAAGTCGAAGAGGCACTTAAAGCAATAGAGTACCCAAATGTTTCTACAATACAAATTATTTTTAATATGTTTAGACAAAGACCTATGGAGCTTCTATTTAGAGAGGCAAAAAAAAGAAATATAGGCATCATCGTAAGAGTGCCTCTTGCAAGTGGCCTTTTGACTGGAAAGTTTTCTATATTTTCTAGATTCCCAAAAAATGATCATAGAAATTTTAATAGGCACGGAGAAGTATTTGATCAAGGAGAAACTTTCGCAGGTGTTGATTTCTATAAAGGATTATCTGCAGTCAGAAAAATTAAATCACTTAAAGGTAAAGATTATACAATGGCCCAGTTTGCACTTAAATGGATTTTAATGCAGGACGCAGTATCTACAGTTATCGTTGGAGGGAAAACACCATTGCAAATAAAGGAAAATGCTGCTTCAAGTGATTTACCCAAGCTATCAGAGGCAAATATGAAAGCTATAAAACATATCTATGATACCTATGTAAAAAATGACGTGCATTACCGTTGGTAATTTTAAAATTGCTATATGAATTTTCAGCTTTTTTCGCAAAAAATGAGTAACCGAATACGGTATTATTCAATGCTCCCTCTAATATCATATTACACTCCTCTTACAAAAACACAATTTCCTAAACGCTCAGCAGGTTTTTTGCGGGTAATTGCGAGGCTTTTTTCTGCAATTATCGATTTAAGAAAAAGTGATCTTACTCATAATATCGGAACGCTGTATCCTAAAGTTAATTTTTTTGCGTTACACGTGTATAGGAGCTTCCTACGCTATAATCCTAATAATCTTGGAGTCTGGAGCACAACAAATGATAAAAGTGGAACTCGACAATTAGAATATGAAGTTATTCATAAATTAATAGATTTATACGGTGGAAACCATAAATTGCTGGAAGGATATGTATCTTCTGGAGGAACGGAGGGGAATATATATTCTGTTTGGATTGCTAAATCATACCTTCAAACAAAGATTCCTTTGGATAATATATGCCTTATAAAAACAACTCTTACTCATTACTCTATCGATAAAGCATGTTCAATGACGTCTATTGGCATGAAAGATTCTCCACTTAACAGTGTATCTTGGACCATTGATATACCGTCACTCGAGCAATTAATAAGAAGTCAAATTAAATCAGGAATGCGGGGCTTTATTATTTCGTTGACACATGGGTACACAGAAACCGGAACGAGCGACGATACTGAACTTGTATCTTCTATGATTGAAAAAATTCAAGCAGACTTCAAAGATATATTTTTCTCTATTATTATAGATGCTGCATTTGATGGATTCGTATTGCCATTTTCACATAGCAAGTATAGACCGTTAAACTCAAAATATGTCCATGCATATTCGGTCGATTTTTCCAAATTTACAGCTGTTCCGTATCCTGCGGGAGTCGTGTTATGTTCAAAACGACTCAAGGAGCTGATTGAAAAAGAAGTTCCGGTATTTTCAATACGGGACAATACACTGTTAGGATCAAGACCAGGAGCATCCGCTGCGGCAATATGGGCAGTCATACACAGATACGGTAAAACTGGTTTTAGAAATATCATTAACCAACAACTTAAGTTAAAAGAGAAATTCATACTATTTATTAAAGAAACATATCCCAATTCATTGATAATAAGCTCTCCGTACAGCCTCACCTGTGGAGTAATACTTCATAAAGGCAAGATGAAAAGGTTTTCGAAGGAGATTGAGAATAAATACTGGATATACGCTAAAAATACAGTTTTTGAATTTGAGCGATCAAAAAAAATCAAGACTATATTATACAAATTTTTCTTTATACCACATGTTACAAAAAAAAGTATACACGACTTTATAACGGATATTCATTACTTTTCTTCAAACGGCAGGCAATAAAGAATTTTATCGTATTTGTTGTTAAATGAAATCACTTCATTCAACATCGTGCGTCCTTCAAAAATATTTCGTATTAATTTTGCTATATAAGCCATTTCTGATTCTTTCATTCCTCTTTTTGTGATCTCTTGGGTTCCTATCCTAATAAATGATTTTCCACCTAAAGCATCACTTGTGCTTACTGCAATTCCATTGTCACGCAATAGCTTTACGACACTTCTAACATCATTATCTACAAACATATGGACCTGATGATTATGACTATAAACAGAATCAACTTTTCTAATAGAAAATCCAGCTTTTTCCAACTGAAGCCCTAATTCATTAGAGTTATGAACAATCTGTTTTGCATACTGTTTCCCATACAGTTTCAATTCTATTATCGAAATGGCTAATGCTAACTGATTATTAGTATGAAACGTAGAATATAGACTATTTTGAATAATCGAATTAACATGGTCACCCATTTTTTTTGTCTTAAAAGCTAATATTCCCTTATGTGGACCTGGGAACGTTTTATGAGTGTTAGCAGATATCATATCCGCTCCTTCCAAAAGCGGAGACTGAAAATACCCGCTCATAATTAATCCTAATGTATGACTGGCATCATATATTATGATACTGTCCTTCGGGAGACGTGCTCTTAATTCCTTTAGGGGATGCGGTTTTAATAGAACAGATGTATCAAGGTATAGAATCTTAGCATGTGATTTTATAAACGTTTGAATTGTTTTATCTACATCAAATGTCAGTTTCTTTACATCATATGTTGCAAACACATGTTTTCGACCTATTGATTTAATAATTTTTTCAGTACAAAAATGCCCGCCATCAGCTTCTCTCACAGTCATTATCACATCACCAGGATCACTTGATCCAATGAGTGCGCACAACATTGCATGAGCACCTGATAGACATTGAAGATTGACTTCCTGTGCATGCAGCATTGATTTTGCATTTATGTATGCAATGTCAAAAATATCATGTAATTCCGGATAGGTTGTTGCCGCAAAATTTCCAAAAAAATCTACAGATACCACACGATCTTTTCCTCTCCCAAAATCGTATCGCATACCCAGTGAAGATTTATAAAAATGCATGGCAAGAGGGGATAGTGTGTTTTCATTTGCAGTAAGATGTAACATCTTTCTGTTGTCAGTCTCGACTGTATCAAGAAGTTTTACTACACTGTTAACTATTTGTTTTGGGAATAACCTGTTGATAATCATATATGCGAGTGTATTTCCTATATTTCAGCTATATAATATCAAAGACGATACAATCCGTATACGATATAGCATTATACAGGTATATTCCTTGACCTCACTGTAAAAGCAGTAGTACCATACGCGCATGTCGGAAATACCAGGCAAAATCCGCGATTTAATAAAACGAAACAATATACGCTATATTCGTTTTATGTGGTGTGACCATTCCGGAGTAATTGGAGCTAAAGCAGTATATATAGATAATTTACACCATCCTGAATATAGAAGTATAACTTTTCCTAAACCAGGAAAGCCAGTGATTAAAACACAGTCGGGATATACGTTTCCAGTATCGTATTTTTGTCATGGTGATGTCTTGTTAAGACCAGATTGGAGTACTTTTAATATAGTACCCTATGCAGCGGGTCATGCGAAAGTTTTTTGCTATTTATATGAAGGCGAGACAGCATGGAAGAACTGTCCAAGAGATTTCTTAGACCGCATGATTCGAAAAGCATCAAAATATGGATTGTCGTTCAAATTTTCCTTCGAAAACGAATTTTACCTATTACGGCAAACATCTGAAGGTTTTTTGCCGGTGGATAACTCAATTTTTGGACAAACATATCCGCTTGATAAATATGCAAATCTCTTTTCTGAAATAACAGATGCACTCCGAGCACAAGGCATTATGTCTGAAACACTCCATGCTGAGTCTGGAACCGGCCAATTTGAATTATCGGTAAAATATAAAGATGCCATAGCGGCTGCAGATCAACAGGTCACATTTAGAGAAACAATCCGCGCTATTGTACAAAGACAAGACTCAATGGAAGTATCATTCTTACCCAAACCGTTTACTTCACAAGCCGGTAGCGGTACACATATTCATCTTAGTATATGGCGCAACCATAAAAATATCACTGCAAATACGGGTAGAAACAGCGAAATTTCCGATATATCAAAATCTTTTATAGCAGGATTGTTACATCATGCGAGGAGCTTATTATGTTTGACATCCCCATCTATTAATTCATATAGGAGATTTCTATCGAATTCCTGGAGCGGTTCAATTATAACCTGGGGATATGGAGACAGGGATGCTATTATCCGTATTCCGAGAGCATCAGATAATGCTCAAGTTACGAATATTGAATATAAGCCATCAGATGCGACTTCGAATCCATATTTGGCGTTAGGTGCGATCATAGCTTCAGGTTTACATGGTATTGAGGAACATATGGAAATTAACGCCAAAATGAACGGCCATTCCGAAACAATATCAAGCTGGGGGAGGAAGCAAGGGAAAAGTGAATCATTGCCGGGGACATTAGGAGAAGCTATTTCGTATTTTAGAGACGATACGTCACTAAAGGACAGTTTGGGTAAAGATTTGTTTGAAACTATTCTAACGTTACGAGAAATGGACTGGAATAATAATAAAGGACGATCCCATAAGCAGGAAGTACTATTGTTAAACAATCGATATTAACATTCTAAAGAACGTCCCTTTTGATGGTTATTCTGATCATTTATCACATCAGATAAGAATTGCTGCAGGACAGTTTCCCGTGTTAGTGGAGTTATATGAATTTTGTAGTGATTCAGCATGCTTCCTGATTGCAGAGGTACAGTACAAAAATTCAGATTATATTTCTGTTCAACAACTTCAGATAATTTGTTAAAATATTTGTTAACAACAATAGCACATGTATACGAATACTCACTGTGAATTATAGTGGCTTTAGGAAATGATTCTTTAAATTTTTTTATAAACTGATACTTAATTTGTTCTGCCTTTAACGAATTGCGCTTCATAGAAACAAGCGATTTACCATAAATACTTGACCAAATTGATAGTGATGAAAATCCGGGCCGTGATCCGCTTACTGTTACATCATATTCTTTCAAATATTCTATTGGTTGCTGAATCGCTTTCCTTAAAACATTTCTATATATGATTACTCCTGACGGAATAGGGGCATTTCCTGTTTTATGGAAATCGACGGATATACCATATATATTATCTAATGATAGAAAATTTGCGTGATCATGATGTAAAGAAAAAGGAATGCCTTGTGCAGCTGCATCAACCCATCCTGCGCATAAGATCTCTTTATTACGTTTAGTAATATCGCTTAGTATACTGTTAATGGCAATTATAGAGTCACTTGTTCCTATAGAAGAGTACCCTAAGGTAGCTACTACGAGTATATTTTTGAAGCCTCGTTTCTGCATTGCAAAGATCGCGTTAGGTAGGAATGTAACATCCATTGACCACGTACATTTATCCAATGGAATATATGCTATCTCGATATTTAACATTTTTGCGGCTTTCAGTATGGAATAGTGCGTAAACGAAGTCACTAAGACACATGTTTTTCTTTTTTTTGTTGATTTTAAAAATTCCCTCAATGACCACATCATGAATAAATTTGATTCTGTTCCACCACTTGTTACATACCCCTCGACAGTATCATCATTCACATGAAACAGTTTTTTTGTCCATTCAATAACGTCTTTTTCTAATCTATAAGAAATCCCGAGTGATTTATCGCTAACCATGTATACAGATCCTAAATGATTGAGATTAAAAAACATTCCCACACTCGCATAAAGAATACTCATACCAGATGGCTGTGACTGCAGTACTCCCAAGTTATGTTTATTTTTTTCAAGTGATATAAGTTGGATTAGTATCACTATTTTGGAAAGAAGACCAATCTTTGAGTACCTATGGTCTGCTATACGTTTAAGCAGATAATTATGGTATCTATGCCAAGTGCTATTTGCAATTTTTTTGTATATTTGTTCGTAAAAGATCGAAAAAATCATGATGCAATAGTACCATTAAACCATATTAAATTCCCTCAATATAAGAATAGTGTTATTTAATGTGTATTTTGATACTATATGCCTTGTATGATACAGGATCTGCTTATTAAATATAAATTTTTTGGGATGCGGAAGTTATATAGATTTGGACGAAGTATACTAGATAGTGCTTTTGACTTCGTTATTGATAATATTCCCAGCCATTCAGTTTATACTCAACTACTCATTAAACGACACGTCTCAAGGATTCTCCATACACATTTCGGAGCTGATGAAGGACACAATATAAACTATAGTCAGTATTTTTTGGGATTCGGTTTAATACATTACGCACTTATCCGTAACATAAAACCTGTGTCCATACTATGCATAGGGTCGAGGACAGGGTATATACCGGCAATACTGTCTGTGGCCTGCAAAGATAATTTTAGTGGACACGTTGATTTCGTTGATGCCGGATTCGATAGAGATGATAAAAAAAATAACTGGAGTGGAATAGGATTTTGGAAAAAAATTGATGCAAAAAAACATTTTAGTAAACTCGGACTTTCTTCATATATAAGCACATACGTAATGACTACAAAAGAATTCGCTACTACATATCCAAAGAAGAGATATCAATATATTTATGTTGACGGGAATCATTCATACGAAGGAGTAAAACTGGATTACTCGTTATTTTGGCCGATGCTGACAAACGGGGGATTTATGGTGTTTCATGATGTACATGTTAAATGGACAAAAAATTTAGGAAAATTTGGAGTATGGAAGCTCTGGAGAGAACTAAAACATACTAACAAAATTATTTTCCCGTTTCCTAAAGAGTCTGGACTTGGCATCATACAAAAATGAATATAATTTGATTCTATTTTCTATCCAATATGATATTGTTTGGTTCAATAGAATGCATAATATAATTAAATTTTTTATCCCAGCTTTGTTGTATAGCGTACACCCTTTTTCTTTTTTTGAGATATAGGCTCTGCGGCTTTTTTAATAACTTTCTGATGTAAAAATTCCACTTGGCAGGAGTATTACCAATCGAAACAAATTGTGACATTCTCTTAATTTCGTCAATTGGAGTAGAAAGCACAGGGATACCCATATAAAAATATTCAATAATTTTCATCGGAAAACTATACCGATTAAACGGCAGGGAACTATCATATGGAATAATTGAAATCGAAAATTGTGATATATATGAAATTATTTTTTCCCTTGGCATGTATGGGATGTATTGAACATTTTCAGTAGACAACAATTTTGATATTTTAGGGAGAACTAAAGACTGAAATATATAGGTTGATTCTCTTTGTTGGATAGGCCCAATAAAGGTAAATCTGATGTCCGGATTTGAGCGAATGATCTTTTCTAATAACTTAAAATCCAATCTGGAATTTATGCCTCCTATGTATCCGATAATCGGATTTGTGCTTTTTGTACTTTTTTTTGCTCGGGCGTTTTTTTCAAATGTGCTTAAATCAAATCCTGACGGCGATAATAGTGCGTTGGGATATTTCTGCTTATATATGTTATACAGTGACATAGAATTGACAACAATGGTGTTACTTCGTTGTATAAGCATACTTTCGCTTGCTGAATTATTTTCATCTCCATGATAATCAACGCAATCGTAAACAAGGTAATATGATTGATCAAATAAATAAGCAATTGAAGTTTGATCCGGGCTGTATACCCATAAATATTTTTTAGAAAATTTCTTGAAGAATTCAATTACCGTTATTAGTAAACGAATACAAAACATATTTATTTGCATATTTAGATTTTCAATTATTCTGATACGTTTAAAGGGGATCAGATAAAGCGGCGTGAATGCTATGCGTCGATTAGTAACTTTGCGGATAATATGAATATTCTTTTTACCGTAAAGTATCTCTTTAATTGAAGAGCTGTCTTTTATTAGAACATCTAGCACATAATTTTCTTTCTCAAAAAACAAACTAGTTTGCGTACAATAGTCGGCAGTATGCTCTTTGGGATGATCATACAGTATAATTACCAATGCATCTTTCATACTATGAACGGATTATATACTTTAATAGGTAGCGTACGCACTACCATAGATAGTTGGTCGACTGAAAAAAAACTATTCTGGTGGTCTATCCTGTTTCTTTTCATATTGTTATACGCGCCTAATAATAAAATACTTCTTGCTCTCGCTATACTTTTCATTTGTGGTCTTCTTTACGTTTTCAAATCCATCCGGACAGCTTTGTTATATTCCTCTATATTTTGTTTACCTTTTCAAAGCGGAAAAAGCATCGATTTTCTGGTTGTATCCCCTGAGTATGTAAATGGAAGATTACCTTTTATTATGTCTGTGGGTATATCGCTAACTGGATTTATGGTGTTAATACTTATATATCTATCTTTAAGAGATATTATTTATTTGCCAAAGATAAAGATCTCCACTTCTAAAATCGAAACTAAGGATATATTTATTGGAACATTTCTTATATTAAATATATTTTCTAGTATCATCTCACCTATACCATTGTTATCCTTTCTTCTTCTTATGCAATTTTCACTATATATTTACCTGTATTACTATATTCAACAGTATAAATTAGGGTATTGGGTTACTCATCATTTTCTCCCGATCTTTTCAGCACTGGGTATATTCGAGGGATTCATCAGTATACTCCAATTTATAAATAAAGGTCCTTTAGGAAAGCTTATTGAAAATTCGGCTGACCCGTCTCTATCAGACAGCATTCTTCATATTGCAAGCGAAGATATTTCATTTGTCAGAATTCAAGGAACTTTCTCGCATCCAAACTCTCTGGGATTTTTTATAGCACTCATATTACCGCTTCTATTCTACTATTCAATTGCAAAACGGACGTCAAATTTCGGAAAAAAAATCTCTTCATTTGCATTTATTGCTTCTTTTGTCGCGCTCCTATTATCAGCAAGTAGGTTGTCTTGGATTATAGTAGCAATTGAATTATTGTATATATATAAAAAACAAAGAGAAACCAATAAGCTGCCTGTATTATATAAAATATCAGGAATTATCGGTGTACTTGTGCTTCCCATTCTTGTTATCCCGCGTTTGTCACAATTTATTATTACATTTGGACAAGATGGAGGAGCGAATTTTCGTTGGAACCTCATAATACAGAGTTTTCAGATAGTATCACAAAATCCTTTTGGCATAGGACTCGGAACATTTCCACAAATTTTACTTGAAACAATAGGTGGTTTTAGTTCATATCCCACACAACCACATAATCTATTCGCTCAAATTCTTGTGGCGTCCGGGTATGCTGGATTATTATCTTTTATGCTTTTTTTGTGTTATTCCAAAAAATATTTTTTGAGTGGAATAAACGAACATTCCAAAGGGTATATAGGGCATCATTCAATTTACCTTCTTCCAATTATATCTTTTATGATACTTTCTCAGTTTTATCCTATACTTACAGAGCAACAAATAATCGGATGGTTGTGGGTTTTCTTATCGATATTGCCCGCAGTTTAATTTCAGGTATAATAGTGTGGTGAATATTCAGCTTTCTGACACTCTTCTTAATTTAAAAAAATTAAAGCCTTTGGATTGGTTTTTTACGGTTGTATTGGTGAGCATATTGCTGTTTCTGATATCTACATCATTAAATCAAGATAAGTGGATTAAGATTGAGTTTAAAGTAATAAACTCACCAACATACTTTCCCAACAATGGTGGGGGAGATGCTCCATTTTGGGTCGCTGATAAGATACGGATAGGTGATGTTCAATTTGATAATTTTGGCAAAAAAAATTTGGAAATATTAAATATACGGAAGTGGGGATACCAAAATAAAGAGATGTGGATTACTGCCTCTGTCAAAGCTAAATACAAAGCAAAACAAAAGAAATATACATTTTTATATCAACCTCTTGAAATCGGCAGAACTATTGATGTGACAATTAACGGTTCCAATATCCACGGAATAGTTTCTGGTATTGACGGCATTTCTGATACCAGACGTATTTTTACAGTTACTATAAAAGCAAGACTGATCGATACATGGTCATCGTATTCAGCATACACACGAGGAGTTGAACCATGGATAGCAAATGCGGTTGAGAAAAATGCTGAAATTAAAGATCCATCGGGAAAAATAATTGCAAAAATCCTTGATGTCGATGTGAGGCCTGCAGAAAGAGTGGTCAGTACGACTGACGGAAGAACTAATGTTACAGAGGATCCGTTGAAAAAAGATGTATTTTTAACATTGCAACTTGGGGTTACAAAACAAGATGATACGTATATGTTCCTAGAAGATAAACCAATTATAATCGGCTGGTCAATTCCGATTTATCTTAACAATGTGGCGATATACCCAATTATTACAGACATATTAAAATAATTTTTGGATAGATATAAGATGTTGGATATTTATTAATAATGCAAAAAATAAAGAAGTATTTTGCACTGATCATACGTATTTTTTTCTTTGGTTTTATCGTATGCACGGCCATATTACTATGGAATATATTTAATTCAGCGGGCTGGGTATATTCATTTAAAAATCCAGTTGCGACACATAAAACGCTTCCTAAAATTTTTCACTCACTCACTTTTAATAACATCTCCTTATTTTATAGCGGACTTGATAACGTAATGACCTCTATAGATATACGAACCGGATTGTTGCGTTGGAGGCACAATGAGCAAAGCTATTCAATTTATTTATCCGAATTTGATAAGAATAATCAACTATTTCTCACGAATTTTGATGGAAATCTGTATTCATTAGATAAACATACAGGTAATGAACTTTGGAGATTTACCACACCAGATCGAACTAAAATTGATACGGAACCTGTGGTTACTGACCAAGATGTCTTATTTGGGAGCAGAAACGGGACATTGTACGCTGTTAATAAAATCACAGGATCACTTCACTGGACTTATACGACAAAACAAATAGATACATCGTATTATAAAAGTGATGAGATAATTTTGCATTTCGGAAGATTTGCTACAGATGATGCGACTGTATATCTTAATAGTGCGACCGAAAACAGACTTATTGCAATTGATTTGGGAACCGGTAAGAAAATATGGGATGTGCCTTTACATAATTACTTTTTTTCTAAACCCTCTATATTTCACAAAACAATCGGATATTGGGATGATTCGAATACATACAAACTTCTTAATAAAATATCTGGAGAAACTTTACTGGAGATTTCTTCATCTGATAATTCATTACAAGTGGGGGTGTCATGTATATATGTGATTCGAGATGACAATGCAATTGAATGTATAGATGCAAATACTGCTAAACAAGAGTGGACATATAATAATTCATATAATAGTCCTCTTGGAATTACGGAAGCAACTAAAGATTTTGCACTTGTAACATATTCTAATATTAATGCAACAATTCTTGTAGCTCTAGACACAAAACATGGTGTCGAGCTGTGGTCACATTCCTTTTCGAATATTCAAAATTTTTCATATCAAATCATTGATAAAAATATAGTCATTGTGGGCCAAACAATACAATGTTCTTTGTCTTTCTCCGGCGACGTACATTGGTGCACAAACAAAAAAATAGACACAGTGGCAACAAAAGCTAATAAACGAGGAGTTTTTATTATTTCTAAAGCAGATAAATCAACTGTTGTTTCCTTTCAAAATCACCTAAACGGAGATATGTTATGGCAATATACCTCTGATGATATAGATATAGATTCCATACAATCTTTTAATCAGGATATATTTTTTTTAAATAAAGAAAATACCAGCATTACGAGCTTAAATTCGGATTTTTTACATGGAAATATCACAAAGAGAAATCTTATAAATATATCTTATATTAATGAACTGATATCACGTATACATTATTTAATTCATGAAGCCAACAGCAAGCTACAGCTTCTGAAAATAACGATAGAACAACCACAAAAATTTGTACTAAAAAATGGCATTTTTGAGCTCATATTGAAATCTAATAAAGAAAAGGGCGATCAGCTTAACACAGAATACAGTATTGTCTTAACCTCTCCAATCAATAAAGAATATACTATAAAAGCGTTTTATTATGATATAAAAACGTGGAAGCTTAGATTCTCACCTGATACGGTCGGAATTTGGAAGTGGAGATTCTTGTCTAATTCGATATTTGAGACCAAACAGGAAAGAGGAAGTTTTCTGGTAACAGAGTCCAATAATCCCGGTTATATTTACCTCTCAAAGATTAACAAAAAGTACTTTGCGAGTTCAAATGGAAATATCTTCTTACCAATAGGTATTCAAAATTGTGTAAATGATTTACATCATGATGGAAACCCATTGAATGCATGGCCGTTGGACGATGAGGTTAAAGGATCAGACGATGATTCATTTTATAAAACAACAACTGTGGAAGACTACCTAGCAACGTACGCTGACAGTGGATTTAATACATACAGATGGGGAGCTGGCAACTGTAGTTTTATGCTTTGGAATTTCGGAAAATCAGGTAATATTGGTCCAAAAGTAAACGAAGGGATCTTGCTTGATTCTATTCTCAGCACGTTAAAGAAAAATAGATACCACACCTGGATGAGCCTCATGAGCTTTGAATTACCCTATGGTTCTGATATTCCATTAACGGACCAAAAAAAACAATTACAAAATTATCTGGATTATATAGTCTCGCGATACGGAGCCTATGTTGATGTGTGGGAACTTGCAAATGAAATCAAACTCAGTGACGACCTAATACATTATATGGCCGCATATATAAGGGCTATAGACCCCTATAAACACCCAATTACAACCAGTTGGGAGAGACCTGACTTAAGTGATATAGAGGCCACTTCTTATCACTGGTATAGCGGAGAGTGTAATGAATATTGCGATCAGGATCTTGCCCGAGAGGTAGATAAATTTGTGAAATATGATAAACCGATGATCTTTAGTGAACAGGGGAATAATTTCGCAAATTGGGATATATTTTCTCCTATCAGATACAGGATTAGACTCTGGTTAAGTTTTTTCAGACAGGCGTCAATAATATCTTGGAATATGCCGAATGTGTATTTTGAAAACAAAACTGGGCCATCCAATGTATATTTAGGACCTATAGAAAGATCTTACGCTTCAATTTTCTCTACATACATAGCTGATATAGGGACTGATATTCAAAAATACGATATTACATCCAATAATAAAAAGCATAAGGTGTTTTCAGTTATATCCGCAGATATCATATACGGATATGTGTATACAAAAATATTTAATCCAGAAAAAAATAGAGCTACGCTCTCACTTGAGGTGCATAAGGATGGTACAATATACTGGATTAATCCAGAAAATGGAGAAATAATTCTTCATCAACAGGTCATAAAAGGGAAGATGGATATACAGACTCCCATGTTTACAACCGACCTATTATTTATCATCAAGTGATAATTATATATCCAATTTAGGACATGTGCGGAATACTTGGCCTTATAAAAAACACTGACGTATCCAAAGAAGATCTTAATATCGAGGATATAATTAAGACCTTGTTTCAATTATCTGAATCAAGAGGCAGCGATGCTTCCGGAATTGCCTATTCAATCAAAAAATCAACAACAATTATTAAGGCGCCCGAAAAAGCGGCAGTGCTCACAAAATCAATTCAGTGGAATAAATTATTTCGGGAAATTTCCTCTAATTCAAATAGTACTTCATTCTTCGTCATAGGACATTCAAGATTAGCTACTAATGGGGATTCGAGGGAAGATCAGAACAATCAGCCAATTCAAGGGAAAAACTCCATAGTTATACACAATGGAATAGTAGTAAACGAAGATCAGATTTTTAAAAAATATCCAACGTTACATAAAAAAAATAAAACTGACAGTGAATTATTCATCCTTCTGTATGAATTATTCAAACAAAAAGGATATAGCTCCATATCATCAGTTCAAAAAATATTTTCTGAAATTTATGGTGAATCAAATATAGCTCTTGCTGACACTATTGAAAATTCAATTATCCTTGCTACGAATACTGGCTCAATTTTCTATGTTCAAATACATAATATTCTTATATTTGCCTCTGAAGAATACTTCATAAAGCGTATTATTTCCAAATTTTTAAATACCAGGCTGCAATTAACCATCAAAAATATTGCTGCAAATACGGGAGTAATTGTGCAAATCGGGTGTAAAGAGATCAAAGAGTTTTCTGTAACACCACAGACATATGATTCCGTGTCACGTTTCGGCTGTGTGCAGAACAGACAAAGCGTCACATCGCCCCACGTGTTTAATAACATTACAGTGCGTGTAAATAATTCTCTAAATACATTTAACAATAATTCTATTGCCAAAATAAAGTCACACATTCCAAATTATAAGGCTATATCACATATAAAAAGATGTTCTAAATGTATTATGCCTGAGACAATGCCTCTAATAACATTTGATCGAAATGGTATTTGTAATTTTTGCAATACATATAAGAAACAACAACCATTGGGCGTAAACGAACTTAAAAAATACATTTCAACATTCCAAACGCAATCGTCAAAAAAGAATTGCATAGTGCCATTGAGCGGAGGGAGAGACAGTAGTTATGGTCTTTATTTTGTCAAACACATTCTAAAACTAAATCCTATAGCGTACACATATGACTGGGGAATGATAACTGATATAGCCAGGAGGAATCAATCACGAATGTGCGCTGCATTAGGGGTTGAGCATATTTGGGTTTCGGCAGATATTAAACAAAAGAGATTAAATATCAAAAAAAATATCGAAGCCTGGTTACATAAACCCGATTTGGGGATGGTTACACTTCTTATGGCGGGAGATAAACAGGCTGAATATTATGTAGAGAGACTCAAAAAGCAAACTGGCATAAATCTAGTCATATACTCAAGGGGAAATCAACTTGAGGATGAGCGTTTTAAATTCGGTTATTATGGAATATTTGACGGAACTCCAAACGGTGTAATTCATAATCTATCAATGCATGGGAAATTTCAACTTTTGAGGTATTATATTCTACAATTTATCCGAAATCCGCTCTATATAAATGCCTCATTAATTGATAGCGCAGGGGCATACGCATCAACATACTTGATGCCTCATGATTTTGTATACTTGTGGCATTATATTAAATGGGATGAACAGAAAATTTTGCATACTCTCAAAAAGTTTGAGTGGGAAACCCCAGCAGATACGGTTGCGACATGGAGAATCGATGATGGGACTCCAGCTTTCTATAATTATATATATTATAGGGTTCAAGGCTTTACTGAAAATGATGGTCTTCGCAGTAATCAGATTCGAGAGGGAGTCATTTCCCGAAAAAAAGCGCTCGAACTTGTAGAATTAGAAAATCGTCCAAGATATCAAAGCCTTAAGTGGTATTTTGACACTATTGGAATAGATGCTGAGAGAACTCTTTCAATTATCGACCAGATTCCAACACTATTTTAATAATTGACTCAGTTTCGACATATACAGCTTACAGTGGGTTGTGATACTGAAGTACAGAATTTTTATTATTATATATAAAAGTAATACTATCCCTTTTGTCAACGTGATGGTAGAGGCCCCATACTGACGTGGAGACATCGGGACTGACACTTCGTGAATATTATAGCCTTTAAATGAAAGTGTGAGAATAATCTCAGGTTCAGGGAAATATAATTTATTTTTGCTAGACAATTCTTTCAAAACTTTACTTCCAAAAGCCCGATATCCTGAAGTTGGATCATGAACGGTTATATGAAGCAACTTATTGAACAATAGGTATATAATCTTTGTGGCAATCACACGATTTTTTTGAGTGCTGTAATTCGTTGGTTTTATATATCTGCTTGCGATAATATAATCTTTATCTGATTGTATATGCTTCAACAATAATGGTATATATTTTGGATCATGTTGACCATCTGCATCCAATGCTACAACAATATCTGCGTGTATTTTATGGGCGTATTCAATACCTTTATATAACGCACATCCTGATCCCATATTTACGGGTAATTTAAGAACAGTTGCTCCAGATAGTTTTGCGATATCCGCTGTCCCATCTGATGAACCATCATCAATAACGAGACATGTATGAATATTTTTGTGTTTCAATATAGATTGGAGGAGCTTTGGCAATGATCTTGACTCATTATATGCGGGAATAATTATAACGATTTTAGGATGATACTTATTTCTATGTTTCATTGAATATGGATGAGCACCAAGGATTTATTGGATTCTCAATAAATTTATATATTTCCGCGTGGCGCTTTTCAATGCGTATTGTTTTAATTAGTTTCAATTTTGACATTGCTGATTTATTATTTTTGAACTGATGAAAAAAATCCAAACCGTTTAAATGATCGAAGTATTCGCCATCCGATTCTGTCTGATTATCAAATACCACATAGATATCTCCCTTTTGTGTGCACAAATCATCTGTCCAGGCTTTGCTTTCTGTGGTATCGATATAATCAATAAAAGGATTGCTTACATAATAAGAAAAGACGTAATGTTCGAAAGTATAGACTGCAGTTTGGGAATGAATATTATTATTTAGCCATTCTGCAACCAACCGCCTTTCAGCCCTATCCCATCTTTGATCATTTATGTAAAAGGGAGCATTTACAACTGAAAAACAACATACACCTAATGCGAGGACACTTACTAAGAAAATTGAAAGATTCCTTGTATAGGAACTATATATAGTATTAATATATATAACAGGCCAACATATCAACATATATACAAAAGGAAGAAGGGGATAGCTATACCTAATCACCCTGTCAGGAAAAACTGTATGAATAAAAATATATCCCAATACATATCCAATAATCACGAAAGACCGCACTTTATCTAGCTTATAATATCGGCGCAGCCCCAATATGATCCATAGTATTATGATAAGAATCGCAATAGTCTCAGATGAGAAAGCCTCGATAGGCTTATTAGCATTGAGCAAGTCATACGAAAAAGGTGCTCGAATAAATGAATTTCTGATGAATGCAAGATTAGGTATTTCATCTCTTCGGAATTTTATTTCATCTATATAATTATCGTGTGGAATAATTGGACGGATATACCAAGCAAGTATACATAATGATGCAACGATGATTGTTTTTGAACAACGCAGTCTTTTGTAGAATATAAGATCACTTATAATAAATACAAACAGCACTGGAATTGATTCTATTCTGGTCAAAGATGCAATTAAGACCAATACATACGCAAACGTTGGCTTCGATGTATAGTAGAACAACGCCATAAGAATAAGCATGACTGATAGGGGAATATTCGACGGTTGAAGGACAACATAAAGCATAACCGGATTAATGCCAAAAAAAAGGACGGGTAATAATGCATAATTATTCATCCAACGTTTTGAAAGTAGCCAAAGAAATATGAGCGAAGTGATAAAAAAAAGTATGTTTACTATAATACCGCCTATAATACCTGGATGTTTTATTGGAAGAATTATTTCTAATACGTAGACAAGAATAGAATATAGTGGTGCGCTGGTTATATAGGGATCAAATGGATTAATAAGTATTCTGTGCCCAACATTCAAGTAATTTAAAAAATCAGAATTTGGGACATAAAATGTATTTACCTGAAAACAAAGCCATATAAACACGCACAGAAGTAATGATATGAGTATCATGTAAGGATGTGAGGATTTGAGTATATTCATATATTTTTAGCTCCGTTTACCACTAAAATCTATTCAAGCAATATCCTAATAAATCTCTTTTGTGCTCTCTGAGTAAATTTTGATTCAACGAATTCCTGAGCCTTCTTTCCCATCTCTATCCTTAGCTGTGGATATTTCAATATTTCTTTACTATACGTATATAGTTGTTCTGTTGTATCTGCTACATATCCTGTCTTAGCATGAATAACTACCTCATGAGCTCCTTTAAAATTAGCCACCACAGAAGGAGTGCGTAACATTGCCGCCTCCAATACGACATTTGGCATGCCTTCACTTAAAGAGGGTAATATGAGGGCCTTAGATTGAGTCATATATTGAAAAGCTTTCACTGTAAATTCTTTGATTATAATATTCTTGGTTAACTGTAATTTCTTAATTTTTGTCTGCAAATAGGGTAATAGACTGCCTGATCCGACCATAATTACTTTTATAGTAGGTATCGTGCTTTTCAGACTTTTAATGACATCGCAAAGTACAAGCACATTTTTTTCTTTTTCAAACCTTCCCACATACACCAAATCATAAAGTGTTTTACCTTTTTTCGCTGCTTTTCGAATTAGCGTCCAATTTGATAAGACTAAAATAGTATTTTTTTTAAAAAAGAATTGTAATTCTAAATCTTCTTTACAAGCAAGTGTTGGAACTATTATATTTTCAGCGCTTGAATAAAGTGCTGATATAAAAGGTTTTAACCATGTTAATTTGTTAGTATATAAATATTCTGACAGTAAGACCCCTTCATTTATAACAAGTTTCGTGTTGACCCAAAATACTGCTTTTTTAATTAGTATCATGGCTATACCTAGAAGAGGCAAAAATGTAAGACACGTAGTGGGTTTTATCTGAATATATTTATATAATAACCAAAAGAAAAATCCGCCAACAGGCCGGATTTTTTGATTATTAAATGGATACACCTCTATGCTGAGATTGTTATGTTCTTTTACCTGATCCAGGAAACTTCCATCTACTTCTCTTCGCAACAAAAGTATAATATGCCAATCTCTGTTTTCTTTTGAAATTGATTGAGATATATCCCGAATTCTTTTTTGAATTCCCCCAATACCTAAATTCCAATAAACAATAACAAGTGTTTTTCTGCTCATATTACATTAAACGCTTTTGATAAAAATTTTCGTATGGCATGTTCACCAAATCTTAAGCCAACTTTTTTTTTGAAAGATAATCCAAGCGCTCTCCTCATAGCATCATCTTTAAGTAATTTTTCTACACGTTTCATCATATCTTCTTGTGTATCACATATAAATCCTGTTTTATTATGGGAGATAATTTCCTCAACACCAGTAAATCTGGTGGAAACACAAGGTATTTTTTGAATACCTGCCTCTAACATGGATACAGGAAAACCTTCGTTATGCGTGGTGGTGATAAGAATTTTTGATTTGCCTAGAAGTTTGTTGACATCGGCTCTATAGCCAAGGAGCTTGGCATTATTCTCTAATTTTAAATTACGTATCTTTTCTTGCATTTGTTTTTTATATATACCTTTTCCTACCAAACAAAGGGATATGTCTGGATTTTTTTGTTTCAGTTTGTATAGCAGATGTATCAGCGAAATCGGATTTTTCTCCTTTTCAAACCTTCCTATATATATGAGATCGTATTCTTTTTTGGTTTCTTCAACTTCTTTCATAAGCGTCCAATTATAACAAACGTTAATTTTCGATTTCGGTATGTAATATTTACTTATAAGATCTCTTTTGCAGGCGTTACTTGGAACGATGATTCTATGAGAAAACGGATATACCATTCTAATACAGATATCCCAGAACCAAGAAGTTTTTTTTGTGAGTTGATTGTTTGTAGAAGTTAATACATTTTCATTTAAAATAATTTTTGTGTGCCTCCAAAAAATACAAAACTTTAGAACAATCATATATATAGACAGTACATCTAGAAATGTAAGGCAATAATCAGGAAATATTTTTATATACATATATGCCACCCAGAGGAAAAAATATATCTGACGTAGATAACGATTTTTTATATGCTGCAAATTCGGATAACACACATCAGTAAATCCATTTTTATTTAACGCATCTAGTATATGGCTGTTTGTGTTATTTTTAATCAATACTTTTATGACAATTTTTGTTTGTGTTCTTAAAACATAGAGAATCATATCTCGTATGAGTGATTGAATGCCCCCAATATCCAAATCCCAAAACACTATAAGGATTACTTTTTTTCTCATACGACAATTTCATTGCGAAGCAGCCATCTGGTTAAGACAATCATGCTCCATATTTTATTAGCATTATTTTTTGAACCATTCATATGGTCATCTATAATCCGTTTGTAACGGGCATATTCAAAAATAGTGGGGTATTTTGCTGCTGCTGACAGTGAATCGTAAGCGTACATTTTAAGATCTTTTTTGAACCATTCAGATAACGGCATTTCAAAACCGTGCTTTTTCCTCCATACATATTTTTTAGGAAAATATTTTTCCGCAACTTTTTTTAAAGCCAGTTTCCCCTGTAAGAAGTTGTGTTTTTGGTTGTCTGGTATAGAGAATGCATACTCAATGATACGAGAGTCCAAATACGGAGCTCTTGCTTCAAGATTTGCCGCCATTGTTGCTTTATCTACTTTGTTTAATAATTGATCAGACAGATATCGTGCAAAGTCATTTGTCTGGAGATAAAATAGAGTGGATTTTTTTGGGGAATAATATCGTTCATTCATCAACCCCGGCTCTTTTGTGTATTTTTCAGCAAGACATAACTCATGCATATCCCAAACATGCTGAGGACTATATCTTTTATCAATAGGCAATAGTATTCTTCTGCGAGTATTCCCAAACACTTGTTTCCATATATATTGCGTTAATTTTGAAGAGATTATTGCATTATGGAGCTTTTCTTTTTGCGTTTCAACTGTGTAACGAGAATACCCTGCAAAAAGTTCATCTGCGCCTTCTCCAGTTAAAACTACTTTTACTTTTTTTCTGGCTTCTCGAGCCAAAAGGAATGTTGGAACAAATGCAGGATCAACTATGGGTTCGTCTATCAATGTGCCAAGATTTTCTAATACTTCTATTACAGCTGTGCTTGTACATTCAACTTGCGTATGATTTGTTTTTAACATTTTTGCCACATACGAAGAAAATATTGATTCGTCCTGATTTTCATACCCCGGAAAAGTCGCTGAGTACGTACGAAGCATTGGGTTAACTAGCACTGCGTACTGGCAGATCAAACTGGAGTCAATTCCGCCGCTCAAAAAGCAACCAATCGGGACATCCGATATCAGTCTTAACATTACTGAATCTGAAAGCAATTTATCTAATATACTTCGAGACGATCTCACGTTAATTGATATAGCAGTGTTGTTAAAGGAAGATACATCCCAATATTTTTTTGTGACTAATGATTGCGTTTGAACATTAAATGTTAACACTGTTGCAGGCGGGAGCTTTTTAATCGATTGTATTAATGTGTTTGGTGCGTGTACAAAACCATGCGTGAAATATTCACTGAGTCTCGGACGATTTAACTGCTTTGCAATTCCTGGTATTTGTAATAATACCTTTATTTCTGATGAGAAAAAAAAGTTATCTCCAGATTTGACATAGTATAATGGTTTTTCTCCAGACTTATCTCTTATTAACAGAATTTTTTTTGATTTATTGTTATAAATACTAATTGCGAACATTCCCTCTAACATGCTGAATGCCTTATTGCCATATAGATCATAGAGGGGGAGAATAATTTCGGCATCACTATTTGTTTTAAAGTGAATGCCTTTTTGTTGTAACATGTTCTTCAAATCTTTAAAATTATAGATTTCACCATTAAATACCAATGTTAGTTTTTTATATTTCATTGGATAGAGATTTTTTGTCAAATCTATAATGGCAAGCCTATTCATACCGAAGTGGACATCATTTTGTATAAAGATGGACTGTCCGTCAAATCCCCGATGTTGAATTATAGAAAGGAGTCTGGACAGTTCTTTTTTGTTTCTTTTGCCGGTAAATCCTAGTATTCCGCACATAATTTTATTTCTTAATTATTCATAAAATGATATCATGAAGGCTATTAAACACCAATTATTATGATACGTAATGCACATGTTTACCTCGTCACAGGCGCCGCCGGTTTTATAGGAAGCGCGGTGTGTAAAAAAATACTCTCAAAAGACAATAATGCACTTGTCGTTGGTATAGATAATCTTAATACATATTATTCAAAAAAAATAAAGCAATATAGATTAATAGAGCTCAAAGAACACTCTAATTTTATTTTTTCTAAAACATCTATAACAGAGGCCGTGAAATTGCGTTTATTAATTAATGAATTTAAACCTTCCGTATTAATACATACTGCCGCTGAAGTGGGTGTAAGAAATGGCGAGCAATTTCCCGTTAAATACTTTTCTACAAATGTGGTTGGAACACTTTCTATGCTCGAAGCATGTAGGACTACGATTAGGCATGCAGTTATATTCAGTTCATCATCCGTGTATGGAAACTGCTCAAATGTTCCGTTTTCAGAACAAGAACCGATACAGATGTCGACACCGATATCAACGTATGGAGCATCGAAGACCGCTATGGAAATAGCTGTGAAGAACTTTTATGAGAAAACTAAAATACCGATTAGTCTCATTCGTCCATTTAGCGTGTATGGCCCAAATGGCAGACCGGATATGCTACCGATGAAATTATTAATTTCGGCAAAAAATGAATCAGAAATAGACATATATAGTCCAGAGAAACTCTCAAGAGACTGGACATATATTGATGATTTTACACATATGCTTTTGAGTACACTATATCATCCAAATGGTTTTCGGATTTTTAATATAGGGACAGGAAAACCTGTCTTATTAAAGGATGTTCTCGATATTGCAAAGACTATTATTAAGCAGCATGGGTACTCCTTACAATTGCGTAAACGACAGTATTCTTCAATAGAGATGCTCCAAACGTGGGCAAACAATAAAAAGATATTGGATATCACTGGGGGACATGATATGAAAAGCTTTGAAGATGGGTTTGCTTCTACAGCTAATTTTTTCTTCAGTCATTTATATTTATATGACTAAACCTTTGGTTATTGTGTATTCAAATCTTGGGTTAGGAGGAATACCTGTTAGAATAACTGATATAGTAAATAGACTAAAATTTTCTCACAATAATACCCCCGTATATATACTATTAAAAGAAAAAAGGGATTTTGATTTACGAGATGTAATAAATAACCCCAATGTGAGAATATTGGATTTTTACCGATGGAACGGTTCTGACAATTATTTTCTTTTTATGCTTTGGGCTTGGTACCATATTTTTTTAATAAAGCCGGCAACAATAGCTTCACATATAAGTCCATATTCTTTAACAGTCCTCGCTACTAAATTTATATTTTTTTGGCGAAAAGTTACAATCATTATAAATGAGGGACATTATACTTCTACCATGGTACGAACAATGGTATTGCCTTGGGTTCAGGAACTAGGTATACGATTGTTATACCCTTATGCTGACAGAATTATTGTCCCTACAACGGCTATACAGCTTGATCTTATAAGATCTTATGGCATTCCGCTTCGCACCATACAAATAATTCCCAATTGGTCAAGGTATGCTGACTGTAAATTATCAAAGAAAGTAAAGCGGATAGATATTATCTATGCCGGGAGACTAGAGAAAGAAAAACAAATTTTCCAATTATTAACACTTTTACGAACTGTTATACGATTGTCCAAAAAAAAGATTATCTGCATGTTAGTAGGGGAGGGCTCTGAAAAAGATGCATGCATGCAATATATTCGCCATCACAAATTGGAACATAACATTTTTATTACCACCCCTTTAAAAGATATATCTTTGTTATTAAAACAGTCTAAATGTTTTGTGTGCAATTCAACAGCGAAAAGCGAGGGGTTTCCCGTTTCAATATTAGACGCATTTTCTACTGGCGCACTCGTTGTAACAAAATATTTTTATGGATTAGATACTAAGATGAATAATACGTATGGATATATAGCAAAAAACGACAGTGAGATGACAAGAGTACTCATCAGAGCACTTGATTCATATGAAGATGAGATGGGAAAAATCCTGTTAGCAAAGAGTATGGTAAAACAAAATTATTCCACTCGTAATATTAATGAGTATATAAAATTATATAATTTATAGTTATGATATCTTCGATTGCGATAATTGGAGCGAGAGGAATACCGATGGAATTTTCTGGGACATCTGGTATTGAAGCTTATATACAACACAAGCTGGAATCTATAACAAAGGGTTCGCGAGTATCATGCTATATACGATCATGGACACAAACAGATACTGATATTAAACGCTATAAGGGAGCAATACTTATACCAATCTGGTCTATTAACAGTACTCATTTAGACACTATTTCATATAGTTTTTTTGCTTCCCTTCATGCAGCTTTTAGTTCAAATGATATAGTATGGTATCACGGTGTTGGTCCGGCGTTTTTTTCATTTATCCCTCGCTTTTTTGGAAAAAAAATTCATACCACCATTCATTCTTTTGATTGGGAGCGAAAAAAATGGGGACTTGGGGCAAAGATATTTCTTTTAATTTCTGAGAGGGTGGTTTTGGCCTGCTCTCATAATCTATATGCCGTTTCTATAAAAATAGCGAAACGCTATAAACATATTTATAAGAGGGATACAATATTAGATGTATACAGCACAACAAAACAACACAACATAACAGCCCAGATAATCACAAAAAAATATGGCCTAAGAAAAAACAATTACATCTTATTTTTAGGGAGATTTGTGCCTGAGAAACGCATTGAGTGGCTTATAAGAGCATCTGATGATGTCTCTGTCCCTATCGTTCTTGCAGGAGGATCCAGTCATTCGGATATATATACAAAGACATTGTATAAGCTTGCTAAATCCAAAAAAATCATATTTACCGGATACGTCTTCGGGCGTGAAAAAAGAGAGTTAATCAGCAACTGCAGATTATTTGTCCTACCGTCTAATATTGAAGGGTATCCAATTAGTGTTGCTGAGGCATTGTCATATGATAAAAATTGCTTGGTCGGAGATTTTTTGAGGGATGAATACAAACACACAAAACGTGTGCATTTCTATAGAACCAATGACTACTCACATTTCAAAAAAGAACTTCAATTGGCAATCCTGTCAGACAAATAAAATACGGAATATCATTCTCACACGGTAGAGCTTGATTTATTTTGGAATGCGTATTGAACCAAGGCATCCAGTACATCTGGAATAACACCGGGTAAAATAAGGGCTAAACGTTTTTTCATCATTGATTTTGCCGTACAAACCATCCAGCAATCATTACACGCGGCGACTTTGCCAGCGTGTATATTTCTTCCAAAAATCTGATCCAGTGAATCTTGTCGTATATTACCCATTATCCAGGGTTTTAAATGACACGTATAAACATTGCCGACTGAGTCCATATAATAAAACCCTTGTCCAGCATCGCAGGGGAGTGTTCGCTTGCCTGTATTCATGTACTCTATTAGCCCTTTAACAAACCACCCTCTACTTATTTCTTTTGGATTAATATGACTATAATGGTCCCGCGAAAGACTCCGAAGTTGTTCTTCAAGTTTTTCCGGATGTTTTGGACGAAGAGAACTTTTATCTGAGCCAAAATATATAACAGAATTGGTTGCAACGGTAATAGAAAACTCTAAATCATTTTTTTTACAAAATTCTCGTACTTTAGGAATTTCACTCACATTTTGATCGATAACTGTAAAAGAGACTCCTAAATCTTTCAGGCCGGCTTTTCTGGCTGCTTCAATGGTTTTCATGATCTTATCGAATCCGCCAGGAATCCTTCGAATTTCATCATGGGCTTTACCTATACCATCAATAGAAACTCTAAAGGCAAAGTTTGGATCTATTTTATAGATCTTTGGCAAATCCTCTGATGCTCTATGGGGCATAAACCCATTCGAAATCATAACCATTCTCGCTTTGGGAGCAGCTTTTTTCATATTTGCGATAATTTCCACCAGATCTTTTCGTAAAAATGGTTCTCCACCGGTAATATTAATATCTATGAGTGACGAGGGGATTTTTAGAAACTCATGTGGTTGCAACTCATTTGTAATACGATTCTTCCATATGTTGCACATAATGCAACGAGAATTACAGTTAAGAGTTACTGCGATAATTGCGTGTTTTGGATACATATTATTTTATAAATGAAATATTTTTATCCTGCACACTAGTATGAGATAATTGGCCGTTATCAAACTGGGAGCAATGATTTCTAGCGTTTTCATTTTTTTCACACTCTTTCAGAATTGTTTTTGCTTTAGCGTAATTTCCCTCATTCCACCATATTATTGCCGCATAGTCAATGTAAATATTGCTCCAACTGGTTTTTGCGTTAACGGCAATCTCCATCAATCGTTTTCCATCTTCAAAATTTCCTTCTTTAATAAGACATAATGAGGCAAAATACAGAGATTTTGCCTGATAGGTATCTACATACGGAGAATCATTCCAGATTAGTGATGCCGAGTTAAAACAATTGTGTATGTTTTTCCATCTGGTTTCTATATAGTTTTGATCTTTTTGCTTTTGTACACTTATGGTCTGTGCCATGGTTTTAACAATATATTGGAGATTATCGTCTCTGTTATTTTTGAGAGAATAGGTTATGTACGTTTCAAGATTTGACCTGTTTTGAGGATCACTTTCAATCGCCGTTTTCATATAATCATCATATTTTATCGGATCCGTTTCGGCTGATGCCAAATTAACAAGAATAGAGGAATTATATGCGTGGAAAAATCGTATTATCTTTTTTTGTGTTTGTGTAACGGCTTTTTTGGTTGGCAATTTTTCAAGATATGAGCCGACAATATTTGCATCATAGGGCATAATCATTACTGCAAGATCTTGCGTTCTATGATTTGCATTAGTAATAGAACCCAGAATGGCACTCACATAGAATACACTAAGAATAACTAATGGAATGATTACGTGGATATTTGTTTTTTTGTTGGAACTATGCGATTTATTTTGAACCTGATTTAACATTCCTAGTATAGACCAAAAGAGAACCCAAACCACTGTAAAATCCATATTCATCTCAAAAAAACTGTAAAGAAAGACCAGAATAATACCATGAAGTAGAGAGGCCTCGGGCGTAATATTGAGAGCACTATGAAATAACAATCCTTTTTTATTAATAAACAATAATTTATATAATAAGAGAAATAAAATTATAAAACCTAAAAGACCCATCTCTGTGACGGACTGAAGAGGGAAGCTGTGCGCGAACCAGGAATATGAGTTGGGCTCCGATTGAAATTTTTTGGACACCAAATAGAATGTACCGGGTCCCTGTCCAAAGAGAGGATATGTTTTTATAGAAGTTATCGCTTGTTTCCAAAAGCCCATTCTGCTTTCAACCGTCACCATTTTTTGAGTGTTTAGTTTATGTAATACTCCTGATATAGGATTACTCCTTATACCGTACGTAAAATAAACAAGGGCGCCAATACTTAGCACAGTGCTCAAGAAAAGAAACCAGGACCCTTGCTTGCTATATTTCCCGTGAAGGTATTTTTTCCCAAAAATAGCACCCATAATTAATATGAGTAGTATTGCGCCTCTTGCATACGATGTTAATAGACCGGATGCTAAAAACAGAACACTTAGTTTGGTGATCAGATCTTTTTTTTGTTTCAACATATATATCCATAAGGGGGTTGTAAATATCAAAACATCGACAACATGACTATGGTCATAAGATTTATACAAAAGGTTCATCAGGGGTAAAAAAGACCTGAATATAGGGAAAAAAACAAACATATACGAAATCACGAGGATTACAATGGTCCAATAATATAAGGCTGTTGCGTATCGATGGATATCTTTTTGATCTGTTTTATTTGAAAAATAGACAAATAACAAAAAGGCGTTTATATACTTGATACCTTCTGTGAATGAATATCCACGACTTAACGAGTGTATTGATGATAGTATGAAAGACACCCCAAGCAATAACCAAAGCACCAGAGTGTCCGTCGCAATAACATACTTTTTTTTACCTTTATACCAATCATAAATATAAAGACAAATTGTCGCAGCTACAGAAACTATAAAAACAATTGATTGTTTTTCATCGCCTAAGAGAACCATGCACCCGAGGATAACTAAACTAACCATGATTTGTGTCGATGAAATCATATCTCTACACTATGATAGCACGGCTGTGATGTGGGTGTTCTTGTGGACAACTTATCCACAATGTGATATAACCCTCATGCGCTGCGTCACTATATTACTCTGCTCATGTATTACGCATCATGGATACTGAAAAACTCTGGAAGACGGTATTAGCAGAGATCGAATTATCGGTTTCTAAAGCTACGTTTCAAACACATTTTGCGAGCTCTAGGCTATTATCTCTATCTGATAATGTCGCTCATATCAGCTTTACAAGCCCTCTCATGAGAACGCTCGTAGAAACGAGATATTATTCTCTCGTCAAAAGCATATTAGACCACCACACACACGAAAACATAAGCATGGTGTTCTCGGTGGTTCCAAAAAAAGAAAAGCTCTCCTCTAAAGACGCCGGTCCGCTCTTTGCTTCGGTTCCCGCCTCAAGTGGAGAACAGGATCTTTCTTCTCTTTCCAGACGGCTTCATATTCGTCCGGATGCAACGTTTGAAAATTTCGCGGTTTCCACATCAAACCAAATGGCTTATGCGGCGGCAACAGCGGTTGCCCGCTCTCCGGGAACAGCATATAACCCTTTGTTTATTTACGGCGGGGTAGGAGTCGGTAAAACTCATTTAATGCATGCTGTTGCCAACAGCATCTTGCAACGAAAACCGACAACTAGGGTGGTGTATTGTATGGGTGAGGAGTTTTTAAACGAAATTGTTGAAGCTATACAGACAAAAACAGCCCGTCAGTTCAAACAGAAATATCGAAATGCACAACTGCTGTTGGTTGATGATGTCCAATTTATTGCAGGAAAGTTGACGGCACAAGAGGAGTTTTTTCATACGTTTAACGCAGTTCATAGAGAAGGGGGACAAATAATTCTTATATCAGATAGACCTCCTACAGAGATTTCAAAACTCGAAGATAGGCTTCGAAGCCGATTTGAGGGCGGGTTAACGGTGGATGTCGCTAATCCGGACTTTGAACTGCGAGTGGCTATTATCAATATAAAATCAAAGGCTCTTGGGCTTGCGGTTTCTTCTGAGTCTGCTCAGCTCATAGCCGCAAACATTTCTGATACAAGAGCTATAGAAGGTTTTCTTAGAAGACTCATAACAGAAACTGCAACAAAAAATATAGAGGTATCTACGGAATTGATTTCTTCATTACTGAGTATTAAACCGGCAATTAAGCAGACGGAGCGAACGCAAAAAAGAGTGCCTCCGCAAGATTTAATGGAAGCTGTTGCGGAATATTTTGGTATTAAATCCACAGCAATGAGGGGCCCCAAAAGGGATAGACCGATTGCCCGTCCAAGACAGGTCTTTATGTATTTGTGCAGAACAGAACTCGGTCTCACTCATGGAGACATCGGCGGGCTTTTAGGAGGAAGAGATCACACAACGGTTATGCATGGCGTGGATGCCATTGCAAAAGAATTATCCACAAATGAACACCTTCGAAACGATGTTGAGGGGATTAAATTGAAAGTCTGGGCATAACTTCTTTCCGTTATCCACTTATACACATAAGAGGGTGAGTTATCCACTACGTTATCCACCTGTTTTTCCACCGCTTTTTTGGTGTTTTCTTTTCTTTATTTATTTTGTTCTACGGGCCCGTTGACTTATATTTCAAAAAGACATACACTTTTCCACACCGTTTTCTATTTACTAATACTATAGAGATATACATAAAGATACGTTTCGATTACTATGAATATTCAAATTCTTCAGGAAAACCTATTCAGAACCCTGCTTCGAACCGGACGAATAGTGCCAACAAAACCACAGCTGCCGATACTACAAAATGTCTTATTAACAACAGAGAGCGGAAGGCTAAAAGTGACAGCGACAAACCTGGAGACAACCGAAACAGTACTCGTGGGATCAAAAATCATAGAAGAGGGAGGGGTTTGTGTTCCCTCTAAACTACTTTGTGAATACGTTGCGTCTTTGCCTCAAGGAACCGTGGACATGTCAGAAAAAGAAGGAGCGCTTCTTATTGTTTGTAATGGATATAAGGCAGTGATTCCAGGAATTGCAGCAAAAGAATACCCACCGCTACCACAACCCGAACTAAAAAACGCCATAACGATGAATAAGGATGATCTTGTGAGAAATCTTAACCGGGTGGTGTTTAGCGCTGCCACAGATGAGGGAAGGCCAGTTCTAACCGGAATTAGAATCATTGAAAAAGACGGAGAGCTGAACTTTGCGGCAACTGATGGATATAGACTCTCTGTTAAAAAACAAACAACCGACACTGATCACGGGTTAGATCTTTTGGTGCCGGCAAAAGCTATTGCAGAGGTCTTAAAAATATCAAACGAAGAAAAAGATGTGAAAGAGATACAGCTGGCAAGACAAAAAGACAATCAGCTTCTTTTTGTGATTGGGGATACTGAAATACGAACAAGGCTTATTGATGGCGACTATCCTAATTATGAACGGATTATCCCGACAAAACACAACACCAGCGTAGTTATTGAAACAGCAGTTCTTTCAAAAGCAGTAAAGTCAGCAAGTATATTTGCCCGAGACAGCGCAAACATAATAAAGCTTCAAATAAAAGATCAAACTGTGCTAGTGAGCGCAAACACGCCCCAAATAGGGGAAGACCAAATAGAAATAGATGCGCAAGTGACGGGAGAAGGCGGGGAAATGGCATTTAACAGCAAATTTCTGACGGATCTCTTATCAAATATTCAGGAAAGCGAATTGATCTTTGAAATGACAGGATCACTTAACCCTGGAGTCTTTAAATCCACAACGGATGAATCATTTCTTCACATCATAATGCCTGTCAGAACTACATAAGTTGGTAGTTATAAAGTGGCCCGCAAATAGTATGTGACTTTATACGTTGTTGCCCCGTAGGCAGAGCCGGAAATTATATAAATAGGATAAAATATTTTTTCCGCGTCATCCATAAAGTATCCAATTGTGATGGAAGATATTTCAACCGAGGAAAACGATTCAATCAATTTATATGGATCGGGTTGGGTTTGTTCACCGGCTCTCACAAGAATACCTTTGTGTTCATTTAATGATTGTAGTATTTCTTCCGCAGATATCGTTTTTTTTAGTTGCAGAGGCTTTACAAAAGGAGGAATTCTAATAGAAAAAGACACAATGTCTCCACGGTCGAGTATTCTTATGGTCGCTGCATATTGGTTTGCGCCCGTAAAAATGAATGGATATGGCTGATCTGCCACTTTATATTGATATGAAATAAATGTAGAAGGGTATATGGTTGAATCTAATCCCTCTCCAGACGTTGCGTTGATTTCTTTTTTTGCTTCAACGAAAACAAGACTTTTTTGAAGTAAGCCGGCCTTTGTAATATCTTTTATCACTGTCTCCACTGTTAACCTTCCATTCATAGACGAATTAACAGACGGATAAAAATATGAGAAAGAAAGCGTGTTTGTTTTTGTGTTTACAGACATGTGTTTTTCCTTCTCTATCCAGTCATATACATATGGAACCGGCTTCTTGACAGGAACGACGAACCCCCATTGTTTTGCAAGTGACGCAACCGCCTCTTCTATCTTCGGCGGATATGTTACGGCATACGAAGGTAATTCTTCCGGAAACTGAGGGGGGTGGCTAGTGTATGAAAAAACCACAGAATCATCGCCAGGAAACGTCAACGTTCTTGGTGCAGATATGGCCGAGACCACGCGAGTAGGAGTAATTGTGGTTTGAGTGGGCGTCTTGTTTTTTTCGGATGAAGAAAACCATAAAAAACTGACACCAAACAACATGAAGAAAATAATAATGATAATTAAAAATCGTTTCATGGCATTTCTGATAAACACGCTGCGTAACCGGCAGCTTTTAATTTTGCGTCGCAGTCAGCGAACCCTTCACAAGGAGGAACAGGAAACGGTGTGTATTTATTTATATCTGCCCCACTTCTCGGACAGCTCCTGGACGGGCCCAATTCTTCGTAATGCAAGTGTACACCGAGAGAGTATCCCGTGCTGTCCACAAACCCTACAACCGTTCCGGATTCTACCGAATCACCCGTATTTACGGTCTGAATGTTTCTTAAATGCGCAAACATGAGCCGCCCTCCGTCATTAGTTTTTACAATAACATGATTGCCGTATGTTCCACCATCCTGACTGCCCTCACGCCCGCTATAATCATCATAGCCAAACACGGCCTCTTCAACCGTTCCGGCATACGGAGTAAACACCTTTGCTCCAAATAACCCGGCCTGATCAGCATCACGGGAAATAAAATCTACCCCGGACAATCTGCAGGAACTGTGAGTTCCCACAAATGGCCCTTCTATGATACAAGCTCCTGATGTCTTTTCCAGTGGCCACTGACAGTCCCCAGGTTTTTTGACCACACATTTTGTTAGATTGCACGCCGGCCCGCTTTTATCTGGCTCTTGTGTGCAGTCTATTGGAGTTCCCCCTGTTGCAATTCCGGAAGCAATAGGTATAAATTGAGCCCGTTGAGTTTCGAACGTCGCAGTTGTAAATAGAAATGCGAGTAAAAACGGGAGTATTGCCATTCCTAGTGCCAATAACCACCCGTTGGGAGCAAGCGGGTCATTATACGTAGTTCCGAGAGCGTTTTGAATGAATTCTGAAAACGCCCCATTTGCAGCCCTAACGGAACCTAATCCGCCATTTAATAACTTATTGGTTGTTGAAACCACAACAGTTTTAATTGTTCCGGAAAAGGTCGTCGCCAATAATATTACCCAACCAACAACAGGCGCTCCTGCCAGCATTACTTTAGATCCTGCTCCGACTCCAAGTTTTAATAAAAACGATGTGCCTAATTCTTTTGCTTTATCTGACAGTTTCTTTTTTACAACGGCGCCAGCAATAGTTGTTCCTGCTTTCTTTTTTCCGGGTGTAATTATCCACGATAAATCAGGCATGTGAAACTCAACATGAGTTGGGTGGCTTACTGCTTTATGAAGTCCGTGCGGAGTCGCTGTTCCTGTTGGATCATGTCTAACTTCCGCAGCAAAATATTCAAGAGTCATATCATCCGGTGTATATGCCGGAGCCATAAATTCTGTAACTTTTCCTTTTATGTCTCGCCCTGAATATTTCTCGCTTCTTTTGATAAACTCATCCGCTTCGCCCTTTTCAACAATCGATCTCCCATAATCATCCACCGCAATTTTTTCTTCCAGTCTTTTTTTGTGAACTGGGTTTTGTTGGATTGCACGTATACTTGAATTAAACTCCTGTACGGTTTTTGTATCGGCAGCCATGTTCGGAGAGCTCTTTGCAGAGACGCTTGCATAAATTTTTGCCTTTGTTGCTGCTGTCTCAATATCTTTAGCGGAGGTTTTATCAATCGAGCGGGAAATAGCCGCATACTGATTCAGTACCGGTCTAACATCTTCAAGCGTCCTATTTTGTAACACCGCCTCGACTGCATATGTGGTTGGAATGTCAACCAGCTCTTCAATAACAGATTTTACTCCGGCATCTTGCGGTTTTTCTTTTGCTGCCGCCTCGATGATTTCTCTGGCTTTTGCCCTGTTTTTAGCAAACAACTCATCATAACTGATTTTTTCCGCAAGTTTTTTTGCCGCTTCTTCCTGCGTTTTTGCGTATATGGGATTTTCTAGTGTTTTTTCGATGATCTCCTGTGCTTTACTATCCGCTTCAGGTCCTCCTCCATAGAGCCTTTCGTTTCGAAGCCTTGTTATAAAGTCTTGCGCAACCTTTCTTCGCCATTCTATGTTTCCCTTAAGATAGTCACTTCTTTGTGCATGTTGATAGCTAATATATTCTCCAAGATCCTGTTGTGCCTGATTTCTACCCTCCGAAATGGGTGCAACAGGGAGTGATGATTGAATTTCAGAAGACTCAGAAAATTGAGGGAGTTGAGATCCCTCAGGTGCCTCTGGTGGTGTTTGAACAATGCGTCGAAGTTCTTTTATTAACTCTGGTTGCTGAGTAATATCTCCGGTGTGTAGTTGAGCTACAATAGATGTAACGTCTTCAGGTAATATGCCATATGCATCCAGCCCTGTTAAAAATGATTGAACGTCAAAATCCTGAGACCCCGCCTTCGTAATGGCATCCTCAAAATAGGAATTTAGTGGTATTTGCTTTTTATCATTATCCATGAACTATTATGGTTTTTCAGGCAGGGTTTCTGTTGTGAAAATTGGTCTATTTTGCGTCTGTGTTGATGGTGTTTGTGATGTGACGGTTGTCATAATAGGAACATTTGTCTTTTGAATAGGAGGAGCTACTGGTTCTGGCTTTTTTATATCCTGTTGCTGTGCTTTTTGCAGATCCTGAGGTTTTGTTGTGATAAGCGCTGTCTCTTGTGGAGAAGCTATGACGCGGATGGCAGCATGGGCAGATCCTGCAAAAAACAATCCCTCTCCAACGCCAGCGGACAATAAAAACTGGCGTTCTCCTTCAGACAAAAAGAACACTTCCGCTATGCGATCTATGGCTGCAGTTGATTGTTTGAGGAGCATTTGCAGCGAACTGTTTTGAATAATAGTTTTTCCAAGATCTACAGACATAAAATCTTCAACATCCTGAGTAATTGTCGTAAGCCCTAAATAGTATTTGCGCGCACGCTTTGCTATAGAATTTAAAAACGCCGCAGAATCCGGATATTTCATCATATACCACGCCTCATCAACAATAAGTATACGGCGTTTTTGGTTTTGTCTCACCTTTGTCCAGATGAAATCCAAAATCAAATACATAGCAATAGGACGAAGCTCGTCTTCCAAATCTCTAATGGAAAAAACAGTCAGCTGATTTCTGATTTCAAAATTTGTCTGATGATCGAAAATGCCTACCAAGCTCCCTTTTACAAATTTTTCTATGCGATCGGCTAACCCTCTCGCCGTTGTGTCCTCCATGCCTATGAGTGTCTTATATAAATCCTCCATGAGTGGAGGCTCTTTTGACTGGGTTTCCGGATCAGGTGTTATCCCTTTCATTTTATACGTAAGGATAAGAGCACGATCCAATAGAGCATCCTCTGTTGGCGTTAGCTTTCCCATGACAACGCGGAAAAATCCATGAAGCGAAAGAATCTTTTGATTTAATTCACTATCTTCCTGCTTTGTCCCTTTTTGATGAAGAAGGGCAAGATCAAACGGGTTTACTTTTGTTGAGGCTCCAAAGTGAAACCGAATATACTCACCGCCCAGCGCATGCGTGAGAGTCTCGTACTCGTTTTCCGGATCTATAACAATGACCTCGGTATCAAACATGAGACTGCGAAGAATTTCCAGTTTCACTAAGAATGATTTTCCTGCTCCTGATTTGCCAAATACGACAGTATTTGCATTTTCAAGTGTAAACCTATCAAAAATAACCAAGCTGTCATTGTGCTGGTTAATACCATACAAAATTCCCTCATTGGCAGTAAGCTCTGATGTGGTGAAAGGGAAGGTCGTGGCAAGGGATGTTGTATCCATGTTGCGGGTTATGACGATCCTGTCTTGTCCCATTGGGAGTGTTGTTTTGAATCCTTCCTCCATCTGTAGCGTGGCCCGTTTTGTGACGATAAGAAGTGATGATAGTGTCGCCTCCACCTGTTTACTTGCTTTATTGAGATCCTCTATATCTTTTGCGGGAATGGTTACATACAATCCAAACTGGAAAAAACGCTGAGCTCCTTTTGCGAGTTCCTGCTGAAGTGCAAGTGCGTCTTCCAAAGCAACCTGAATGGATGGTTCAATAACTCTGCCACGCTTCATGTCTGACTGTATAGTGGCCTCCATCTCTCCGACTTTTCGTTTAAGATTTTCCAACACCTCTTCACTTCTTGTCGGATAAATATACATGGATATTTCCAATGTATGGTTAAATGAAATCAACGGTTCCAGCCAATTTGCACTGACAAAACGGGGATATCCTGATACGAAGAGCGTTCGATAATAAAAATTGCCGATTTTCAGCATATCAAAATCCACTTCAATAGAGGGGGGAGATATAAGGTCTTTTACGGTGATAGGCCCAACAATTTTTGGCGCAGACTGCGCAGACGAGACGGGTGTAGGATTTATAAATTTTTGAAACGATGATTGTATGCTCATGGTTGTTGTGCTGAAATTGCAGTTTTTACCGTATCTTCATCGGGCATTGGCACACCGGCGTTGTATGTAATAAACAGAAGTCTTACAAGCTGTTCGTTTGTCAGCTGTTTTGCCTGTAGCCCAAGCCTATTTAACAGTCGCAATACGTGATCTCTTTTTGGGTTAAGTGCCGCTAGAGCTTTCTCAAAAATATAGGTTTTTTGAAATGGAAGACCTTTCTTTTTACTGCCAAAAAAGACGCTGGCTGATGCACCCAACTCTAAGCTTGAGAACGGGATAACAATATAAAATTTCTTGTCTAATACGTCCTTTTCTTTTACTGTGGCTGCAACGAAAATACGATAATCATGAATACTTTTAGCCAGCTTTGGGTTTGTTTGTTTGCGCTCCTGCTCTTCAAGGAGGCGTAAATATGCCGTGACATCCTTATGCTGTGTCCTGATGAGCAGCTCTATAGGAAAAGAAAGAGAATTTAGAAGGCCGGCGTATGCGGAGATAATCGCGTCCTGTTCCCGTTCCGATAAAAGGCCAAAGTTTACAGCAGAAGCCGAAATGACAAGCGAACAGGATCCGTCAACATATAAAATAATATTTTGCTCAATTGATTCAATCTCGGTGAATATTTGAGTCGTTGATTTAATTGGTATTACTGTGTCTGCCATATTATGTCGTTCCAAATAGTTCTTTTGCCAGTTTATCTCGTGTTATCTGCTTTTGACTTTTTGTGATAATCTCCAGAGCTGGAACCACAGATCCATTTAATGTTATTTGTACACGATCAAAGGTGTACCGTTGTCTGGGGTCTTCTATTTCTACAAAGTATACACCGTTGGAAAGCGGTGTAGAGGCTGCAAATTGACCGAGTCTATTGGTCTTCAAGGCTCTAACCGGAATACCATCTTTATCTTTGACAGTGACCAAAACGCCGGGCAGAAAATTATTATCGCTATCCTTTGTGATACCTGTTACTACATTCGGAAATGTTGTAAGCCTTGGCAATCCTGCTTTGACAGCCCCCTCAGGCGTGATGATTTTTACTGTCGGTTGTTTTCTTTGATGAGCAACAACCTCCTGATTCTGTTGTGGCGGCGCTGATGGAATATGTTGCTGTGCTACATTTGGACGTTGATATGAAACGACCGGTTGGGGTGCTGGTGAAACTCTTTGAGGTTGTGGAATACTCTGTTGTTTTTGTACCGGTTGGGTTTTTTCTTGAGAAACAGAAGGTTGTGGCGTTGAAACAACAACATCCTGCAGCTTTTCAATAACAGGTTTTTGATCTACCGTCCTTTTTGCAACGGTTGGAGGCATTGATATATCTAAATGTGATCCCACTACCGAGGGGGTGGACATATGCGGAGCCTGTGTCGGTTGGGCAGCCGGTACCACAGGTTTCATTTGTGCTGTTGCACGGGGTTTAAATAAATCAAATATCCAGTCAAATAACCCCGCAGATGTAGAAGATGCATGCATTTGTTTGTGTGGGTATGTAACGGTTTGCGTGGGTTGTTTTGATGCGTACATCGTTCCAACAACATTTGCTGTTGTTTTTACCGTATTTTGTGGAAGGGTATATTGCATGGTTTGTGACGGAACATGCTGTTGAACAGGCATGGAAGTCGGCTGAACATACTGACGTTGCACAGGCGGAATGGGTGTTCGAACAGGAACGGGTGCCACTTTTTTTTGTGGAATTGATTGTTCCCAGGTAAACACCGTCGGGCTGTAGACGTTTTTTAAAAAGGCTAAAACCCATACATCCATTGGCCTCTCTTCTATGGGTACGAATGCAAATCCAACTCCGCCAACTGCAAAAAGAATAGTAAGCGGCCAGGAAAAAAAGAAGGGGAGAGGTAATTTATATGAAATAAACGCCAAAATGCCTCCAGCAGCAAGAAATCCAAATTGTTTGATCGTCATATCACCGATCAAACGAAATTGAAACGTCGTGACATTTTGTGGGACAGGATGCTGATCCATGGTATAAATATTCTACGGTTGTATTATGGGTTTCGCAATAGCACAAAGCGCATCAG
>CAYSEV010000002.1:0-89428 GCA_964430295.1 uncultured Gammaproteobacteria bacterium | reverse complement strand
GTGTCTTTAATTTTTTTTCGATGATACCTTCTATAATATGATCAACTTTTTCTTCAGGGACTTCGCCCTTCGGATAATATCCCAAAATGACTAACAATAACCTTGGAAATTCTCGGATGACTATGTCCTGTTTTTCAGTTTGTAGAGAGCGTATAGCTCTTAGCAGTAATTCATATACCTCTTCGTTCTCCATTGTTTCGGGAAGGAATGCATCTACAAGTTCACATATATAGTACGCACCTGTAACGCTACGAAGATTTACAAGTGAAAATTGGGCATCTCCAATGCTTTCAACCTCTGTCAAATATGGGAGTGGGTGAGCACCAGACGTAGAGAATCGAATCCTCCGAAATACTTCAAGATGTGGAGCTCTCTTACTTCGTATCTTTCTGATGCCTTTGGCAATAACGCGAATTTTTCCAAATTGGCGGGTAAAGATTGTAAGGATACGATCAGCTTCCCCGGATGACGTGCGCTTTAGGATAACTCCTTCAGCCGTAGAAAATTGAGAAAATCGCATGTATTATAATACCAGTTCCGTATCTGAAAGCAGCTCAAATTTTTTCTTATCTTTGCCATTCAACTTGAATAGCCACTCCTGGTTATCCGTTCCAGGTTGCTTCTGGATAAGTAGTCTATATTTCCCATCAGTTGATTTGACGGGTGACGTATAGGTAACTTCAAGTTTTGCTGCACCCAATGGATTTACTATCAGGAAACCTTCAAACATGGTCTTTCCCAAACTTTCAGAAGCTTTCATAGACTCAACTTTACCATCTTTCGGGGACTGGGTTCCCTTGCTTTCAATTAATTTACTTCCGGCAGGAACATACACACGTACCCAATTACGAAGCGGAGCATTCAAACACAATCCACCGCGTTCCAAATTACAGTCACTTCCCTGATACGGATTTTTATAATCTACCGTTACTTTTGTTTTTATTGTCCCATCAGAATTAATTGTAGTATCTTTTGTTATTTTTTCGCTTACAAACATATTTGCTTTTCCACCGCTCATATTTGCATTATTTATATGTAAATAATCCCAGCCATTTCCTTCGTCATATTTCATCACGGCAGCTGTGTTATTTTTTGACATAATTCGCCCACCTAAATTAAAGCTTTCAACACCTTTCTGAGCTTTTTCATCATGCAAATATGCTACAAAATGTTTCTGATTAATTTCAGATATAAGCATCTGGAATAAGCTACCCCAGTACTTCGACGGAGACACACCAAGAGCCTGCTGCAATATCGAATGTAAGAGTACTCCAATAATATCTTTTCGCTCAGTACGCACGTAATTTACCGGCCGTGAGGAGTAATCCTCAAGTTCATATACAGCTTTTGGACAATCACATCGTTTATCTGTTACTGCACTAAATTCACGTCCGCTCACATATAATGGTCCTAATATTCGTAGAGCCTCAACCAATACATGTGTATCAACAGCAAAGATACCATCAATACCCTTTTCTCCACTGGTTTGCGCATACATTTCTTCAAACTTTTGCATAGATACCTTAAAGTCAGGAGATAAATTACTGTCACGCAAGTTTAGATTATAAACTCCAATATGATATCGGAGAATTTCATCCGGTGCAGGAAATTTTTTCTTCAATGTCGCGTCAAGTGCATATATGTCATCTGCTTTTTCTAAAATAGCCTTCCCTCGTACAAAACGGAACTGGGCATATGCTGTAATAAAACCACCGGTTGGTCGAAGCTCTTTGTCATTTTGAAATAAGACTAGATATCTTTTTTCAGTAGGTTCACCTAGCATAGATGGCAAGCTGGTAAGCAATGGCTGCGCATTTACAAACAGATTCGCAGCTTCATCGATGGAAGACTTTGCTGAAACAATTCTGGAACGTATAACTGTATCTCCGATTTTTTCAGGATAACGATCCGGATCGATTGCATCAAGTTCTTTTCGAAGCGTGTCTATACTCATGGCCATGGCATTTATTTTTGGAATAAGTGCAGTCATGGTTTTGACAGCCGTCTGGATTCTATCATCTGCTGTTCCGGATACGAACTTACTTTTACCTTTTAAACCCAAAAGGTCAGCATTAGGTTCCAAAGCTTCAATAGCCCTATCACCGGCGTCAAGCCCTGCAAACGCAGCATTTATACCATGCTCGCCATCTGCTACATATGCTCCGATAAAAGGAAGTGATTTTACGGCACTCATTTTTTGATACTGAGTTCGCAGTATTTCCAACTCTTTGCGGGTTGCCCCTAAGCTCAATTTCGTTTTTTCAAGATCCTGTGATTTTATAGCACTCCCTACTTCTTTTGCTTTTTCTGCAACGACTTTAGCTTGTGCCACAACACCATTCATAGGGAGAAGCATAACAGCGACAACCCCTAATATAAGAACGATAATAAATATCGGAAGTGCAATAAGTATCCAAGGAAATTTTTTCTTTTTATCTACTATTTTAGGCATATTTGCTGTGCGAAGCTCTATTTTCTTTAGTTCTTCCATAATACTATCTATTCTCTTGGAGATCGAGTAAATTGTCAACAGATATCTGCTAAACTGCACCTTTGCCAGAAATCATAGCCCATGGACTTTTTAACAAAATCATGAATTCAAGCCACAAAGAACTAGTTCTCACATAATCTGCATCCATTTTTATACGTTTATCAAAATTCACTTCACTTCTGCCTGAAACCTGCCAATAGCCAGTGATACCGGGCTTTGCAGATAACACCACTGCCACTAATTCTTTCGTGTGTGGATATTTTTTTTGTTGCTCAACAAGCTCGTCAGGGTAATATGGCCGTGGGCCAACCAAACTCATATCGCCTTTCAATACATTCAAAAATTGTGGTATCTCATCAATGGAATGTTTTCGAATAAATCTTCCAACCGTTGTAACACGTGGATCTTTTAGCAACTTATAACTATTTTTCTTGTATTCACCATACAATTTAGCAAGCTGGGGATCATTGCGAAGTTTTTCATGTGCATTTACAACCATGGAGCGGAATTTATATAACTTAAATAGTTTCCCATGTTGGCCAACCCTCTGTGGAGTATCAGCAAATATTGGTCCAGGACTATCTATCCAAATTGCTATTGCAGTAACAAGGCATATAGGGAAAAAAAACAATCCAAGCAGAATGCTACCAACAATATCTATAAACCTCTTTATTACAAGATATGCCATAACTCATTAGGTTAAATGATCGTGTTCAGTTCCACTTAAGCTTTCTACAAGTGTCTTGATTTTTGATACAGAACTTTTTTTACATACCAGTAATACATCGTTTGTATTTACTACTAGCATATCATCGAGATCTATAGTTGCCACCAATTTATCCGTATAGTTATATACCAACGAATCCTTTGTTTCCTGCAGCAGAACCTTCCCTTGTGTTACATTTTTATCTTCAGATTCTTGAAACGCTTCTTTTAATGCTTCCCATGCGCCTATATCACTCCACTGAATATCTTCTGAGACTACGTACGCGTCAGATGGGTTTAGTTTCTCCAAGATTGCATTATCAAAATGTATTTTTTCAAGTGTTGGATAAATTTCATCTAATTTTTCATAAAATTTAGAAGTATGTAACTCATGTACTATTCTTGATAATCCTTGATATAAATTGGGGGCAAATTTTTTGTACTGTTCCCATAAAAACGTTGGAGTTGTAACAAAATATCCAACATTCCATGCGTGATGTCCACTTTCGAAATATCTTTTTGCAGTTGTTTTATCTGGCTTATATTGGAAGTCCACGAAAGAATAGAATGGGATATTATTCATTGTAGTCGCCTCTTTACCATATTCTATCCATCCCAGATTATCACTGGCAAATCTGGGTTTTTGTGAAACAAAAATAATTTTATTCGGATTGTTTTTCACCACTTCTCCGGCTGACAGAAGTATCGATTTGAATAGGGACTGATTTTTTACAAGATGATCACTCCATAAAATAACCATCGGCTCCTCCGGCGCAACTTTTGTGAGTATACCCGTCATAAGTCCAACGGCAGGGCCGACGTCTCTCATTTCAGGTTCTCCTATCACATGATCAGGCGGAAGCTTATGGAGCTGCCCTTGAACTAACTGAACATGCTGCTTTCCGGTTGCTACATATATATCTGACCATGTAAAGTCCGGTTGTATACGCTCAACCGCCAATTGTAACGTAGATTTCTCTCCAACTATCTTCTCAAATTGCTTTGGAGATTTTTTTCTGGACAACGGCCATAGTCTTGTTCCGACACCACCAGCAAAAATTACAGCTTTCATATGTATCTATTATATATTGTTTCTACTTGTTTTTTAAATTCATGTACAAAGTGCTGTTTGGAAAAACGAACAGCATTACTTCTACACAAGGTACTATCATACCACTGCTTTCTAAAGATATTCAATGCAGTAATAAGTGAATCTTCGTTTTGTTCGTTAAATAAGATGCCTGTTTTACCATCTATGACAATTTCACTCACCCCACTATGTTTGTAAGCAATAACAGGCTTACCACATGCCTGAGCCTCAACAACAGATATACCAAAATCTTCATCTCCGGCAAATATAAATGCTCTGCAATTCTGTATCCATGTGCGCAGTTCAATATCGGAAACTGAGTCTACAAACCGAATAGTATTTCCGGCCAGATTTTTTAATAGTTTTTTTTCTGCACCTGACCCTATGACAACAAGCGGAAGCTGTAACTCATTACAAGCCCGGATGATTATATCAACACGCTTATATCCAACAAGTCTTGCAACTATAAGGAAATAACTATCTTCATATGTTTTCTCCCCAGTAGCTGGTGTAAAAAAATCCACATCTACTGGTGGATAAATAACAGATTCTACTGATCTTTTATAATATTTCTTAATTCTCTCTTTTACTCTATTGGAAATTGCAATATACGCATCAGGTCTCGATGCGGCAATTACATCCCACTGACGCAATATAGATCCTAAAAGACGAATACCCGCACGTGCAAGCCAACTTGGTAACCCTATATGTGAGCGTTTTGCATATTCAGATACTCCGCTCCATAAATACCTCGTTGGAGTCAAACAATAACACACATGGAGTGTGCCGGGTTTTGTAATAATATCTTTTGCCTCTGCAGATGTAACAGATATTACAATGTCGTATGAATCGAATGTAAATGATTCGAACGCCATCGGTGTTAGCCAAGCAAACCATTCATGGTGATTCTTAGCTAAGGGGAATTTCTGAATAAATGAAGAGTGCACTTCAAATACGTCTGACCAAACAGCAGATGTTTTATTATATACAGCTGTATATAATGGTGCCTCTGGCCATATGGTGTGGAGAGCAGACAATACTCTCTCTGCCCCACCCATTTTATTTACACGATCATATACGATTGCGACATTAAGTCTATCTTTTTTCATGAACTTTTTTATATATTCGAGCGGTTTCTTTCGCCATATTGTCCCAACTGAATTTTGACAAGAATTGTATAAGTGATGGAGCCAATTTACCTGTATTTTTACTACGATGTAATTGTTCATTCATAGCTCGTGATAATGATTCTGCACTTGTGGTATCACAGAAATATGCGTGACTCCCGAGTATTTCGTGAAAAACAGGGATATCAGAAGCTATAACTGGACACCCATGCGCAAGCGCTTCTAAAGCAGGTAAACCAAAACCTTCCATCCTCGATGGGAAAATAAGTGCTTCAGCATATTTATATAACGAACCTAACATTGTGTCAGAAACTGCATGTCGAATATCTATATGTGCATCCATAGATAAAGATGTGATAAGAAGTTTTAACCTTGCGTAAAAATAATCATTTGGTCCAACAAATACTAAGGTAATTGGTGTATCGTATTTAGAAATGAACAATCTAAATGCTTCAAGAAGTGTTTCAACATTTTTATGAGGATAGACATTACCGACATATAAAAAATATTTTTCTTTTATAATTCTTTTTTGTGATGCAGCGGAATCAGTTTGTAAGAATGCATCATCGATCCCTTCGTATGTAACGGTAATAGATTCTTGAGCGATATTAAAATGAGTAAGGATGTCTTTCTTTACAGTTTGTGAAACGGTTAAGATATGACAAGCTCTATGAACGGATATCCATAGAATAACTCTATAAGCAATTTTTCGAATAAGATATTTCCAATATGGCAGTGTACTTGCTTTACCAGTATGCGTATGTAGGATTGTTAAATCATGAATCGTGACAATAAATTTCCCCAGGTATAATATTGGGACGTTGAAATAGGGTATATGAACAATATCTGGTCGTTCTTGCCACAAGATCCAAGGAATTACAAGTTGCTCTTTTAACGTATGCCAATGAAGATTTACTTTCCTTTTTTGCCATCTCGTATTGGGAGGAATGAAGGAATCATATGCAGTATCGTTCAATAGCAATACATATGTATTTTCAGTATCAAATACACGCAGCTTCTGTACTAAATTTCGTATGTACCTCCCCACTCCGGTTTCATTCATTAACCGTGCGTCAATTACTATCTTCATAAGATCATCTGGAGAATGTTTTTAATATGAATATTCGAAGAGAATACATACTGTTAACGAGCATATTAACAAAAAAGCCATATTTTTTGGCGTAATGTTTTTTATAAAACAGCCAGTTATATGTATGAAAATATATTTCAGTAGTTACTCGCCGTTTTTTTAATATATTTGCACGACCACTTTGCTTTTTCTTATGTAAGATTGTTACTGTGGGTACATACCAAATATTCCAACCAGCGTTTCGAATCCGTAAACACCAATCGATATCTTCTGCATACATGAAATAGTCTTCATCCAATAAACCAACCTGACGGATAACTTCCTGTCTGACAATAATAAATGCACCGCTTACACAATCTACAGTATGAACGGTGCTCAGATCTTTATACCCTTGATGGTATTCTCCAAATAATCTGCTTTTCGGAAAAAGATATTCCAATTTACTTATATACGTAAAAGCGACCCACGGAGTCGGAAATCCTCGATGACATGCAGGATCAATCTGTCCATTGGTAAGAAGTAATTTACAAGTAGCTGCACCTGCATCAGCATGGGTATCCATAAATTTCACCATTTCATATATAGTATGATCTGATACCTCTGTATCCGAATTTAATAGTAGAATATATCTCCCTTTTGCAGATTTAATTCCTGGATTATTCCCTGCTGCAAATCCGATATTTTTTCCATTTTGTATAAAACGTACAGAAGGAAATTCCCGCTTAACCATTCTGTCAGTCCCGTCAGTTGAAGCATTATCACAAACAATAATTTCCATTGAATAATCTAATAACTTAGATGCAATAAGTGTTTGTAGACACAGTCGTGTTAATTCAACAGTGTTGTAATTTAGGATTATGACACTAACGTCGATAGATGTTTTTTTCATACGCTTTTCCAACAATCATCCAGAGCCTCAGATATACGGTCCCATGAATATGTTGATTCTATAAGAGATCGTGCCCGTAACACAAGTTTCTTCCTGGCGGATTCTGACATAAGTTCATTAATACTATTTACTATATCATCAGGCGTATCTGCAATATATATTTCTTTTTTATGTTCGACGCCTAGCCCCGACGCTCCCAGAGTAGATGTGATTACAGGTAAACCAACAGCCATTGATTCCAATACTTTATACCTTGTCCCCCCTCCTATTCGCACAGGAGCAAGTAATGCATCGGCGTTATTATATTCTTCACGTATATCATCAACCGAGTCTTTTATGCATATTGCATTTGAACATTTTTTACGAAGTGATATGGGAAAATGTTTTCCTACAATAGTAAATTGTGCACCCGGAAACTTTCCTATAATCGTATCCCATATATCGGTAAGAATATGCTCTACAGCATCAGTATTTTGCATCCACGAAAAATTCCCAACATATAAAAATGTCAATGATTTTGTATTTGGACGTTTTGTATGACCATATCGGAAAAAATCAATGTCGACTCCATTTGGAACAACTGAGATTTTTTTGGGGGTAGCATGTTCTGATATATATAATTTATCGTCATTTGAAACTGTTACAACTGATGATGCAGTATTCCAAAGAAGCTTTTCCCATCGTTGCATTTTTTTAATATCCTGCATAAAAAAAGGCTGTAATAACCATGGTACGCGTTTATTAACAAAACCTTTATATACAGTATGTTCTATATTATGTTCTGAAACTACAATTGGAATATTGATATGCTTTGGTAGTGAAGGAAATACATATCCTGGCTCAATATGGATAAGATCAAATGAATCTAATTCATCTTGCAAAAGCTTTTGCAAATATACATTACGATAGGTTGAAAACAAGAAAGGGAAATTACTAATAAGTGATGCAAAAATATATGATAGTTGCCAAGCACGACCTCTAAAAATCGGTATAACTTTTTTGCAAAAATCTAACTTTTCTAGATATTTTTTTTCAGATTCTTCACGAATAAACGCATACAGCGTTATGTCATGTTTAGCAGATAAATGTTTCAATAAATTATATATCCGAACCTGTCCTCCGGAATGAAGAGGATACGGCATAATAGCACTGACAAATGCAATATTCATACTGCTTATTTCAAAATCGACTTAGATGTAAAAGAAGGATTAATTTTTGTTAAATCAATAATGGCGTAGGAATTATTTCGAACGAGTACCATATACTTCTGCGCCAAATCTCTTGTTTCAAGATCTGCATCGGTTGGAGAGATTGTCACATAATGTGTTGCACCCATAGCAATTTTTTTATCGATATCAAAACCCAGAGGCCAGCCTTTACGATTAATCTGGTAGAGAAACGTTGTGTCTCCATTATACGGGGCAATTACTTTTGCATTTTTTGGCAGTAACAGATCCGCTTCTTTTCCGGCTTCAACTATTTCAGGATGATTTATCCAAAAATATGTTCGTATCGTATACCAGGAAAATGCAAAACAAAATGACATCGATATCACGCATATACTTATAGCTCCAAACCTATGTATTCCATCAATTGGTCTTATGAGGAAGGCAATACCTTTAGCGACGAACCACACGAATACAGGTATAAGCAATGCCTGGTAGTAGTCATGTTGAACATTTCCTCCGGCAAATATAGTCAGGTATGAAAGGCCTCCAGTTAACCAAAGAACTGAGACATATGTGTCTTTTTTGTTCTGTGCACTTATAAGACCAATTCCAAACGGAATAAGCCCCCAATACCCTAGTATTAGTTCGCCAAGTCGTTTTGCAAATAGCCAATAAAACCACGCTCCTTTAAACCTGATACCCGCTTTATTATAAAGCCAATCAGATACTGCAATCCCCTCAGGATATTGTAAAATCCAGTGTCTCCACCATAAAAGAGGAAGAGACATAATGACACCATATAGTACGAGCGAAATAATTTTTTGCCTGGTAGTACCATGGAGAGATAACAAATATATGCTAGGGACAAGTAAAAAAACTGCCATGGGTCGAACCAACACGCTCATAGCAGCAGATATTCCTGCAAGTATCACCCATACCAACCATTTCCGTGATTGGGTTTGCAGTAGACAAACAAGACTGAACAGCGCCAAAAATACGGCAAACGAATCGGGCAAAATAGTACGACCATAATAGATACTAAATGGCAGTATGGCATAGACTCCCATTCCAATATACGCAGTTTTATTATCGATAAAGGTCTTGAAAAGAATTCCTATACATACAATACTCAGCGCTACAGATATAATACTCACGAATCGAAGTATTATTTCTATAGAAACTCCAGGTATTATTTTCTGAATCAATACTGCAGTTGCCTGATAGAGTGGCATTTCAACCATACGCCATCCTTCAGGATTATCTTTTCCGGATTGTATATTTGAAAGATCATCATATCGGGGATGCAACAGATCTATACCACCATGAATAAAATTTCGGGCTACAGCCGCTGTGTCTGACTGTCTCCAGCTATGCCAATCCGCAATTGGTGCCTGTATATTGTATAAACGTAAGAAAACGCTTAATAATACGCAAACAATTGTTATAAACACGTATTGTCTTTTCACAGCGGTTTCCACTCCTTAAATTTTTGAACTAATGCACCGGTATCGGTGAATTCAAATACTTTTTGATTTTTTGAACCATATTGAATACTATCCAATGCTGTCGCTACAGATGAATCATAAAATATCCGTACAGAATCATTTTTAGTAACAAACCATACCATGTCTGGAAAACCGACAGGATACATCCACGCATATCCATTCTTTATAGGTAAGTTAACAATGTGAAACTCCATGGGAAGAGATGACCAGTCATCTGTATATGCAGCATTCAGAGAAATAACGGATCTGCGTATCTTTTCACCGGATTCCTGCCAATTATCCAACACCTTATTACGCTGAACTAATTGAAAAAGTAAAAAGATTGAAGCGCAAAGAATGACCGAATATCTTGCTATATCTTCCCCGTTTATGAGCATGTACTCATACATTTTCTTAATCATGATAACAAGAAGCATTACAACTCCAATAGTTGCCATATACCCATATCGCAATGCTATATTTCCCAGACCCAGAAACGGCAATAATGATACAATCGAAAATAACATGCCAAACAATGCAACGCGCTTTTCATCGGAATTATATGTTTTTAAGATATATTTGAATACATGATATGAGACATACATAAGAATACATAAAAGAAAAGCGCTTATAGCCAAATGTGCTCTAAGTTGTACACGAAGTAAAGTGATAATACTCAACATAGAAGGCCCACCAAGTATAGCTGCCAGATACCCAATGGTATTACCTACTACATTGTATGGAAGTTTATAAAGATCATAGCTGTAATCACCATTAAACCAGTGACTACCGGCAAAAAATCGTAAACTTAGATATACAATAATCGGTGATAAAAATATCCAGTATCTATGCTGTTTAGCGAACGTTTTAACAGGTCCTGAATACATAAACACGTATATATATGAAAGTGCTATAAGCGGTGCAATAACTCCCATTTCGTGAAAAATCATTGCGATAAACATACTGAGAAGTGACAGTAGGAGTACCAGTTTCGAATGCGTGTTATTCCAACGTATAGAAAGAAACATACCAATGAGTGTAAAAAGCGCAGTAAATTGCAACCCGATGGCGGATATCCAGACAACTGATTCCGAATATCCTGCAATAGAAACAAACAATAACGCGCCGATCAATGCCTTTATTCCGCTTTTGAATACCATTCGAAACAACAGATATATAAGAGTTGAGATGAGAATATGAAGGAATAAAGATACCGCATGGTATGCAGATGGATCTAACCACGCTGCTCCCTGCATAATGTCAAAATATATCTTTGTACCCGGCCGATAGAAGAATCCATCAGCGCGTAAAAAATGACTGACAATCTGAGAAATCTGTACAGGGCAACGCCCTATTGCTGAAGGGTTCTCACATGATGATGCCCACCGTAGCCACGTAAAATCGTCTCCCTGAAAATAGTTTGCCGTTATGGATCCATACAGCGTATACCCTACAAGCAGAATGGTGAGAATACCTATAAGAGGATGACCAAAAATACGATATATATTTTTACTATCTTTAGCTTTTGAAGCAACAGGTATTTTCATCGTGCCCAGAGATGCTCCAATAAGAAGCCATAAAGAAAATGCGACTTTTGACGCTTCAAAAACATCAATAAAAATTGCATTTACTGCAAGACCGACAATTCCGGCGCAAACTCCCACAGCCATGCTTTTTACGAGTGGTGATTCTATTGTGTCAAACTGTTTGTATATATATAAACCAAACAAAACCAAAATAGTAATAAACGATACCGTGCCCAGCGCACCAACTTCAGCGAGCATTCGGAGGTAACTGTTGTCTACTGCCAGACTTACAGATCCATACCCGCTACCTAAGAAAATATTTCGTTTGAATGCTTGTATTGCATGTGGCCATTCGCCCTGAAATCTCGTTGTATACGACAGGTCATACGCAAGTGACTTTTTAATCAGGTACGGTCCGTTTATAACCTGAACTTCAACCTGTTTAGTGGCATCTTTTGAACGTATTTCATAATAGAAATTGTTAAGCCTTTTCGTTATAGGTGAGAGTGGTAAGTTTACATATCCTGTCCCCTGTGGTAAATCTTCACCTGTTGAAATAATTGATGATACCATTAGCGGAGATTGGTCAGGTATAAGCGTGTATGGAATAATAATCCCTGATATAGAGGCTATCTGGGATTTTGGATCCATAGACTCATGCCGTACCACGTAATCATGCGGACTAGTAAAATTTTGTTGACGAACAACTTTATCTTTAAAATATAAATTTGGAACATTTGTAACTTTTCCTATTGGTGACCCTGTATTCGCGTCAATTAAAATATCAACCGGAGTTAATGTGCTTGCGAAGCGTGACAGAATAGTAGGAGATACTGATATAGCAACTACACCTAACAAAAAGACAAACGGCAGGATATACACTAATAAGCGCCTGGCATAAAACATAATCACAAACATAGCCGCAACTATAAGGCCAATTAACGATATCCTCGATACAGTAAGGACCAATACATATGATCCCAAAGCAACTATTAAACCAATAATTGGGATTAACCATATCTGTATACCTCCAAAGATCATACTGATAAGTATTGGGAGTGTTAATACAAGATACGCTGCAAGATCGTAATGCCCACCGAACGTCGAAGGAATTCTCGATAGCTTTGATAATGTTAATGGGACTCCTTTAGCAAATTCCTCATTCATAGTTAAAAATGCGGGAAATCCCAAATACCGTTGTCCCAAACCATACAGACTAATACACAAAACAGTAGCAGCCAGTACATACAGAAGTATTCTGATATGCTGTTTATCCCGTATCCCCCAATACGAAATAAAAAAAACACTCATATACTCTATTCTTCTAATAAAAGAAAATAGTGCTACGTTAGGGAACACATTAGATATGGTAGGAAAAATCAGAAGCACACCATGGACTGTTGCGATACCACCAACCATCCAAAAAAGGAACATTGAGCTCGTCAGCGGTGTAGTAAAAGAGACTTTCTTTTTCCCCATCAGAAATAACCAGAGGATAAGCACACCAAAAACAAAAAAATCTTCCAATCGCACGTATACCCAGGTGTTTTGGATATTAACGAGTGGTAATTTTGGATACAACGGAATAAACGCCATAAGAAATAGCGTTGAAAGCAGGAGCACATGTTCTTTACACCAATTTATAAGCCTCAACATACGTTTTTTTTAAATACTCGCTTCCTACAGCATACCCGATACAGACTGAAATAATCGCCTTCAATCGAAGAAAAAATTTTAGAATGTGTAAAGAGATACTCGAATAGTGTTTTTTATATACGTATAATAACCCTTTATAAATATTGAGAACGGGACCGGTTCTTTTATTTTTTGAGCTTCCCCCGCCAATATGTATTATTTCAGATTCGTGATAGAAGTATGTTCTATGCCCTGCAGCCTTTCCTCTCATTAATAAATCCACCTCTTCCATATACATAAATATCTTCTCATCAAACAGTAAATTATCCATAAACACATCTCTGGCACCGATAAAACACGCACCGCTTACCCAGTCGACACGTTTTGTTTCATCCGGTGACCACCGTATAAGACCATTCACATCGCCCTTCAAAAACAACGAGGCAAAAACGACAGGAATCGTAAAAAAGTAACCGCAGGATGTCTGCGGAGTTTTATCGATGTTAAGTAATTTTGGCCCAACAAAATCATTTGGATGATCTTTGGCAAATTCATATAATTTTAACAACGCACCGGGAAGCGAAATTGTATCAGAATTAATAAGCACGACGAATTTTCCCTTCGCCTTACGAATTCCCTGATTATTCGCACGACCGAATCCTACGTTTTCTTCATTTAATATTGTTACAACTTCCGGGTATTTCTTCTTTAGCATCGAACGTGTACCATCGGTCGATACATTATCAATCACGATAATCTCATAAGAAATTTTTTTAGCGTTAAGGGTACCGTAAATTGAAGCAATACATTCATCCAGAATCTTTTCGGTATTGTAACTGACTATGATAAAAGAAATATCCATATGCTTTTATTGAAACAGGCGGGCAAACTTTAATGTATATGAAAGATCCTTTGTGCGGTTTTTTATAAATACAGCAGGTACGCCACCAACGACTGTATAGGGCGCCACATCTTTTGTAACCACTGCGCCTGATGCTATTACAGCTCCCTTCCCTATTTTTACACCTGGTAATATCGTTACCCTGCTACCTATCACAACATAATCTTCTATGATAACGGGCGCGCCGGTCTCAGAAAAATCCGGACTCTGTATATCATGCTCCATTGTGTATATACGAACTTCACCGGCAATAGAGACATTATTTCCAATTGTAAGTGGGCTCCCATGCTCTTTACGATACTTCAAAAACTCTTTTGCTCTGCCATCAAGAAATGCATCGTTACCTATGATAGTATTATGACCTATTGAGACACCCGCGGGTTGATTAAATTCGGCTCGCCAGTGGATAGATGTATCTTTTCCTATAGCAACTCTGAAGATATTCCTGTATAAAAATAATCGGATAGTATGGCTAGGTATATATCCTATTAATGTCGATAAATACACCCAAAAATCAATTAATAATCTCATATTGTTACGCTTGTTTACCTATCTGTTCTAATATTTCCAACGTCTGTTGGGCAGCTTTTTCCCATGTAAATTTTTTAACCTGTAGCAGGCCATTTTTTATTCTTGTTTTACCCGTCATAAGATTTTTTTCCACAACCGCCGTTTGTATGCCATCTGCAATGCTTTGAGCATTTTCAGGATCTACATATATACCGGCGTCACCGGCTATTTCAGGAAGACTCGATACATTACTTATAACTACAGGACAGGCATTGGCCATAGCTTCAAGCACAGGCAACCCAAACCCTTCATATAGACTCGGCAGAGCAAAACATTGCGCGCTTGCATAAAAAAGAGGTAATTCCTCATCAGGGACAAAATCCAAGAATTTCACCGATGAAGCAACTCCGTGCTTTTTCGGTGCTTCTAATATTGGTTCAAATAACCAGCCTTTTTTGCCTATAATAACCAATTCAACGTGCTTCAACTCAGGATTATTTTTCAAAAATAGAGAGAATGCCTCTATGAGCCGTTCATAATTTTTCCTTGGCTGAATTGTTCCAACAGCAAGCACAAACTGATTTGAAATCGAATATTTATTAAAGATATCTTGGACGATATTTGAACCTGATTGATTTTGTTGCATAAATAATCCCGGATAGGTTACTGCAATTGATTGTGGATCTTTCCCGTACTGTTTAATTATATCATTTTTACTATATTCGCTTATGGTCAATACTTTTTCTGCGTGGCGTATAGAATACTTTGTCCATTCAGTCAGCTGATGAAGATCTTTCGGTCGAAATAACTCAGGAAAATAAAGATATGACAGGTCCATTACAGACATAACACGAGGAATTGAGACAAAACGGGGAATGTAGTGAGTTGGTGAGAATATAACATCGGGTTTTGCGGATTCTAACAAAAGTGCCAAAGGTAAACCAACAAATGTCCAAAATTTTTTAGGTGATCTCACTTTATATTGCCACCGTGCATGTGGGTCAGGCATATCGTTTAACGGCTTTTCAGGAAGATATATGTATATTGTTATATGTTCATACCGTTTATCACTGAGCAATGCATATATTGAACAGAGCAGTTGGTACGCGTATCTCCCAATACCCACACGATGCGTGACATTTGCTTCATAACCATCTATGGCAATAATCATAATGAATACCCCGGATATACGACTGATATATGTCTCGGATTTAAGCCAATATAGGTGATACAATCCTTTTTTGTTGCATCGCTATCGCATAAAAAAGCGGTACACTCTTTTTTTGCCCACTGTAATCGTCGGGTGTGTACCGATACGATTTTCTTGTCAAAACTTTCAGGGAACCGAAGAATTGTAAGATCATGTATGGTGGTTAACCCTTTGGCATTTCCCAGTGGAGGCTGTGTCCAATCGCTGCTCCAAAATACATCGATCGGTCCGATAAACCATTGTATAGGAATAATATGCAAAACATTCCATAACACATCAAGGAGTGTCGGTGGTATCGGAAATGTTTTCAAGGTTACCTGTTGTTTATCAGATAACGATTCAAAAAAAGATTCAAACACCCGTCGTTTACGAAGAGATGCTCCAAACAGAATGTATTCATGCTTGGGATTCTCAGATACAAGTGCACGTACCATCTCATTCACATATTTCCCTACACCTGTCCCCTCGTGCACGATTTGGCTTATATCAATTCCAATACGCATGTTCTAAGTATACCGTATTTGAAGATGACACAAAAATATTATTTCACATAACCGCCCGGATGTTTCTGATGCCAAGCCCAAGCAGATTCGATGATAGACTCTGCGGTGGTGAACTGAGGTTCCCATCCTAAAACTGATTTTGCCTTTGAGTTATTGGCATATATGGCATCAGGATCTCCCCACCTTCGTTTACCGTATTGAATATTCATTCTTTTCCCTGTCGCTTTTTCTACAGCATGTAGGATTTCAAGATTTGAATATCCTTTTCCTACGCCTAAATTTACAGTGACACACTCTGCTTTTTGAGAAATATATTCGGCTGCCTTTAAATGAGCATCAGCAAGATCAAGAACATGTATATAATCTCTGATACACGTGCCATCTGGTGTCGCATAATCATTACCAAATATCGTAAACGGGGAACCTTCTACTATAGCTTTTAAGGCAACCGGAATGATATGTGTTTCAACACCATGAGCTTCACCTAACGTACCATCGGGTAGTGCGCCGCACGCATTAAAATAACGTAATTTTGCGTATTTCATACCGTAAATTTTTTCATACCAGTCAAGAATCTCTTCAAAATTCCGCTTAGAAGCGCCGTATACCGATGCCGGTGCAATCGGAGATTCTTCTGTTACCGGTAATGATTTTGGGAATCCGTACACCGCGCATGTTGACGAAAATATAATGGTTTTGCAATTGACTGATCGCATAGCCTCTAACAGATTTAGTCCTCCATCAATATTATTATGATAGTATTCAAATGGCTCTTTCATCGATTCTCCTGCCAATGCGAGTGCCGCAAAGTGGATAACGGCATCAAATGAATCAATCTGCATAGCAGATTCAATCTCACGTTTGTTTCGAAGATCTCCTTGTATAAGTTTAGTTGTTCCAATGGCATCTATATGCCCATTGGACATATTATCAAAAATAACGGTCTCATGACCTTTTGAACGGAGTAACCAATTTGTAATTGAACCTATATATCCTGCACCACCGGTTATCAGAAATTTCATATACTATCCTTTCTTTTAAACAAAATAAATACAATATATACGCTAAAAAAAGCCGCTGCATACCATGTTAGTCTCTCTGCCGTAAAAAACACCCAAAGAGAAAAAAGTGGCATTGCCATCACAATACACGCAATTCCAATATATAAAAAATATATAGGTTTCCTGCTATAGAGTATCAAAATCAATGTGAGAAGAAACGCTATATCCTGAAATTTCATTATTTAATAGACTGATAATATGCAATTGTTTTTTCCAGACCTTGCTCAAGTGACACAACAGGTTCCCAATCCAATAATTCCTTTGCTTTAGTAATGTCAGGTTTTCTCTTAACCGGGTCATCAACGGGCAATTCTTTATACACGACAGCTGAAGATGATGACGTCATTTCTATAATCGTTTGGGCAATTTGATTCATTGAGAATTCTACGGGATTACCGAGATTGATTACCTCTCCCGATGTCTTTTCAGAAAACATTGCTTTCATCAGACCTGAAACCATATCACTCACGTAACAAAATGACCTTGTTTGATCTCCCTTGCCATATATAGTAAGCGGCATATTCCGAATTGCCTGATTGACCAGATTAGAAATGACTCTTCCATCATCCACACGCATACGAGGACCATATGTATTAAAGATTCTTACTATACGGGCATTAACATTACGCTTACGGACATACAGCATTGTAATCATTTCCCCAAAGCGCTTTGCTTCGTCGTAACAGGAGCGTGCACCATTTGGATTAACATTCCCCCAATACGTTTCTTTCTGAGGATGCTCAAGTGGATCTCCATATATTTCAGATGTTGATGTAAATAAGAATTTTGCACCATACGTTCTGGAAACTCGAAGCAGATTTCTAGTGCCGACAGAATTCACGAGTGCCGTTTCTTCATCATATTTCTGATAATCGGGCACCGAAGCAGGTGAGGCCAAATGAAACAGATAATCTATTGTTGGTAAGACTGGTATTTCGCTCGTGACATCCCATTTAATGAATGAAAAATTTGGATTTATTTTCAACTCAGAAATATTACTCTCAACACCCGTGACGAGATTATCCAGACATATAACACTATAAGAATCTTTGAGGAGTGCAGCACATAAATGCGAACCAATAAAACCTGATCCCCCAGTCACCACACAAACTCCTCTATGTTGATTGCTCATTCATTTATTCTATCATGATTATCTTTTTTTGGTATCATAATGAGTATCAAACTTATAACGAGTGCTATACCGCTAATACCTAACCCTCTATACATCCATACTTCCTGTAAGTCAACGAATGCAGGTTTATGTGGCTCGAATGTATACTCAGTATTCCTAAATACAGCCAAGCGTGCATATGAAGTATCCCGAACTATTTTTTTTGACTCTAACGCATGAATTATCTGGTTTCTAAGATTCTCGTCATACGTATATTCCTTTAGAAATATTCTCTGCCATTCGTCGCTTGGAATAACAACGTATTTAATTCCTGATTTCTTCAAGACTGTCTCAAAATCTGGAGAACTGATTGCTTCAAGTATGCCGGAAACAGATGCAGTATTAAATAAAGACTCAGATGTGATAATTGGGTGTATGTCTGAAGCATAGCTGAATTTTTCCGCTACCGGCAGCCATAATACACGTGATGCTTCTTTATCAGCTACGAGAGTATTTTTTAAATGTATATACTCAGTCGGAAGCATTTTAGGTGAAACATTACCGCTCACCCCCCCCAGAAAAATTGATCGCAGCAACCCCACCCATATCAGAAAAAATTGCAGAATAATGGCATATTTTCCCGTTGGACGATGTATGTGCCGCTGCACCCATGTAGCGAAACTATATAATGCATATGGAATAAGCAATGAATATCCCAATGCTATTAAAAGATAGAATTTTGTAGGATCACGAAACATTACAAATCCTGGTATAGTACTAAAAGCCCAAACATATAGACTTCCAAATGGTTCTCTAACACCTTTCGCCAAAAAGACACCAACTAGAGATACTAGCGAAAAAAAGATAATATGTTTACGAATTCGCCTCGATTGGGTTCTTATACTGTTAATAGTAAGTAGAGATCCAAAGGCAACAAGCGGAATGATTAAAAATTCAGGTTGCAGGAAATAGACTTTTCCGAATAAATTTTCAGGCCAATTCGGATGTAATAGAGAAAACGCATGAGAAAAGTCAGCAACGCTAAGAAACTTTAACATACCGACTCCTGTATACTCTTCCCCTAACGAAACCCCATCCTTCACAAAAACCATCGGTAGTATCCAATATGCATGTATGAACGGCGGGATTATGAACGATGGAAAAATAGTTTTAAAAAACAGCAAAAGATTTGACATGAAATGCTTCTTTTTATACTCATTGAAATACATGACTCCTACACAATACGCAATCAATATTAATACGACTACATATGTTAATCGTAGGTCAAATGCGATAAGTATAGACAATAACAATCCATTTTGAATATTTTTTCGATGCGGTAAACGACCTGTGTCAAATACATGGTCTATAGAAGATATAAATCTATATAGGATAAAGGGAACAAACGAATATGCTAACATAACACCGCGTTGCCCTCCATCAAATAACATGAGCACATATGTATTGAATGTATAAATACATATAGATATCAAACTTATAAATCTAGATTGAAAGATATATTTTGAAATTTTCCAAACAGAAAATATAGATAATACCACTGCTCCAACCCATAAAAGCTTATCGATGCTCCACCAATTAAGTCCGAATATGTAGGCAAGCTTAATGAACAATCTGATAGGATAATCAATCCAAAGCTGAGCTATCATACTCCTTCCAAACGCGTAAGATTGATCCCAAATACGGGGAATCCAGGAAATATCTGATATTTGTTCCGGAAAAAAAAACGGTGCATCACCAAAGGCGAAATACTTCTGCATATTATTTGTTATATAGTACTTCCTTATACGATAATATCAACGATAAAACAGTAAGGTAAAAAACGCCTATTGCCGCCCGATTTGCTACAAGATCATTCTTTATAGCAACATTCCAAAGCATAATACCTATAAGCAGCATTGGTAAATGGTACATATGAGAGGCTATGAAAGAACCACGGGAAACGTGATTTTTATTTGTTATTACAAAATATGACTGAGCTTCGAATATAAAAACTGCGGAAAAGACAATAAACAATATAGTATCCCAAGATATGGCAATTGGTATAAACATGTACGCAATAAGCATATATAAAAATGAAAAAAACTCTATAGCATAAAGGTGTATCGCGTTTTTACATAAGAATAAACACGAATATAGTACTGCAGGCAACAGAAAAATCGCATAATATAACAGGACAAACGGGTCCGAAATCAGGCTTACTATCTTTGTCTTCAAAAATACGGGCATTTTTTCAGGGTTATTCATTAATGTATTTTTTGAAAAAACATACTGAGTAGCCAAGGAATACTTTCCTGTATAAAACCCTATCGAATTATCGGGTGTTCCAGTATCGGACGTGAGTTCAAATTCGTACGTCTTACCAGCCGAATTCCGGAATATAGGAAAGCCAAAACCATATAGAAGTTTATTTCTAAATGTATCTACTGCATACGAATTCTTCACAATCCACTCCTGTGTCCCCTTTTCCCGTAATCGGAAATGAATCGTGTCATAATTGAATCTGCCAAATGTGTTAACACGAATTTTTACTGTACCAAAATTGTCATATACAGAAGTGACTTCTCCACGAATTGTACTATTTTTTAAAAGAGGTCCTTCATTCTCAATATTTCTATGTTCATACACCTGTATAGCAGTGTAATGCACTTCACGGTAGAAAATAAGAGACATACATGAACCAATTAGTAAAAGTATAATGACAATCGCTAAATGCATTCCAATACGCTTCATATGTTATAAAAATATAATAAGTAAGCCGATCAGGCCTGTAAGTATGCTCATTGAAAGAAATGGCAATGAATATTTCGCAGGTGAAAATATAATTTCAGCGTGCATAGAAATAGTTCCGTCAGAATTCTTCTTCAACATATCAGGATAGCGGGAAAGAAGCTCTTTCGAATCCAGTTTCCATACATTCCCATAGTCAAAAGCTCTGGCTGGTCGTATGGATATCGTTTTTTTCCTATTACCATCTACGAGACGGATGTTCCATAAAGGATTGTACGGCTCCAAAAAAATCAGATATTTCGAATCTTTTAATCGGTCAATGTACATATCGTATGATCCGTTTTGTAATTTCTTAAACTTGACCTGTTGTGTATTTACACTATCAAGTTGGACAGAATCAGCCATGGAAACTGTCTGTGACAGGTATTTTTTCTGAATAGCATATAACGAATATGATGTTCCAAAGTCCTTTATTTTATCCCCTTTTATTTCATGAAAATACTCTGATGACTGACTGGACATAAATCCGTTTTCATCCAAAAATTTCAGAGCCAATGTATCAGGAATATCCTTATTTTCTATAATAAAACCTATATTTTGCTCCTGAAGGCGTTTCCCAATAATTTCATATTCATGACGTTTTAACGAGTCATATATTACTGCGTTTAAATCAGGCTTAGACTGTGTTTGAATACCATAGTATCCTGCTATATCGCTTTTTTTTGCTAAAATTTGCATTGGTGATAATCCGGTATAAAAATTATGTGTCCCAACCGCATCCCGTATAAATATGTATCCGGGATACGTCATCGGATACCAAAGAAATCTGGAGGTTGTATCCATTTGTCCAACGTAACTCATTAAAGAAAAAAAATCGGTATTTAATCGTCCACTTATTCTTGTTGAATATATATCATCTGAATACTGAACAAATACATAAGGATACATCTTTATACCGGTAACAATACAGAGTGTTAGTAGAATAAAATACTTGCAGATATTATTCATTCTTGCCTCGCCGAATATATATAACGTGATATACACCATAAATGCATATTGAAATGCTGTTGCCAGCGCAAATTTATCATACATATTTCTAAACATGACGAAGAAAGGAATAGTATTGTTTAAAAATTGAAAAATCTTCAAATTCATCTCGCCGAAGTTAGGAGTTACAAAAAATAGTGTTAGACAAAATCCTGTAAATACTGTTAAAAACAGTATTTGTGATGACCTTCTCACAAGTCGAAGTAAAGATCCGGCATATAAAGCAACCAAAAAATATACAACACCAATTGTTTCATGTAGAGTAACACTCTCCCTATCCATCCATGACGTACGCAGGTGGTTTATAAGTTGATTTACAGGGGCATTTAGACGGGTTATCGCGGCGATAGCATCATTATTTTGTTCCCGATACGTATCGGAAAGTAAGTGATCTGTAAAAACATCTCCACCTGATTTTGTTATAAACGGAACTACATAATGAATTATCCAATACATGTTACAAAGAACAGTAAAAATCACAAAGATAAATAACGCTTTTATAAACATCGATCGATTATGATTCTGCAGATATATAAGGAAAGGAATAAGTGTGATGACTGAAGGCAATAGCCAAGGTAGACCGTACAATGTGGAACTAAATATTGAATAAAATAATGATGAGGCAATGATATATTTATATGACATTTTTTTAACTCCGACTGTAAATAGATACAGACAGACCGGTAACACCATAATTGAGTACATAGATATAAGCTGATGCTGATAAAATGTTTTTGTGAGGTAAACAGAAAAAATATAATATATAGAGGTTAATAATCTTCCCCAATATAAATAAACAGATTTGGAAGCAATAACTTCATGCAAGAACAGATACATGAATAAAAAACTTATTGATAGTATTAGACCATACGCAAGAAGTTGTGTATTAAAAGCAGGAAACAAGGTTTTTAATATATATAAAACAAATATAGTCGGGGCGGAATAACTTACAGGCAAGTATCCCATATTTCCGCCAAGTGTATTATTTGAAATAATATTAAATGAAAAATTTTTCAGATACTCCCAGGGGAATATATAGTAAAATCTCCCATCGTCCCCGCCCACCTGATACAGGTTACCCCAAAATAAATTAGGGATCAGAAAAATTGATATGGTTATACTTATAAGAAGTACAATTTGCCAATATCTCAAAATATATTGCCTGAATGTATCTGCACGTTTCATTATTTATTTTTTTGCGGATAAGATTATCACATCGCCTTTTTTGAAAAAATCCAATAATTTTTCAAAAGGATACAGCATAAGTATTAACAGTGGCCTATTGACCAAATCAATATGAGATGAAGTATATTCGCGTATAAGATATTGGATGCTGCCTATAATTCCCCCGGCGGAAGAAAAACGGATTCTACAATCCTTAAACTCACTCACTTGAGCTATTCTTGTCAACGTATATGGAGAAAATAGGTACAAGTGTCTGGGACTATCCAGATTATACCAATATTGTTTCATAAGCGATGCTATAAAACTTGATATATTGGGAGTACCTATAATAATCTCTCCGCCTTTTTTAAGTTTTTTGTATGCAAGGCGCATGCAATTAATCGGATCATCTATATGCTCTATTACGTGATACATACGTATGGCATCAAAATAATTATCTTTGTATTCATTGAGACTTTCATATGTCCCTATATGAACATTCTTCAACCCTCTTTTTTTTGCAACCTTGATGGCGTTTGTATCTATATCCATACCAAATACATCCCATCCTGATTCCTTAAGAAGCAGCAGCGTTTCCCCACTGCCGCACCCTATGTCCATAATCTTTCCATGTGCAATAAATGAAGGCATTGCAGGAACATGAAGAAATAAACTTATAATCCGGGATACTAAATCCGGATGATAATAATGAAGCACCAAATATCTGCGAAGTTTTCCGAAGAAGCTTAAATTCTCATTTTCACCATATGAGTAATAATTTGAAGAAGGGTAATATTTTTTAAGTTGCTTGTTTGTAGGTTTTGGAGATAATCGGGCAAACCCGCATGAGAGACATTTAAACATGGAAAATTTTCCCCCCATATCAAACATCCGATCTCTTGAATCAAATAAATATTTCCAATCAGTAGAAGTACAAATTATGCATTTCATATATCCGTATCTTTTAATTCACGGGAGTATTGTATCAGTCCTATGGCAAAAAAAATGTAAAACCACTCACCGATTCGTTCTGTTATTGTATCAAATCCGTTTTGCAGATATGAAACTCCCATAATTAGAACAAAATATATAGTAAGAATAAAGGTGAATTTCGAAGAATATCGCTCTAAATTTATAAAGAATACATAGGTACAAATCGCCACAATAAATGCGACATCAGAAAAAGAGAAAAAATGTTTTACATCGAGGAAAAATATCAGAAAAAAAAACGAGACAGATAAGAGCGATATCATGAAACGATGCATGGGATATTTCATAATTTTTTATATTTGTACGAAAATACAAATGCTGCCAGTACAAGAAAAACAAAAATCAAGGACACAATACTTCCTATATATGCATTACGTATTGAACGCAAGTATATGAAACCCTTCAACCGTTTATTTGACGAATATTTTTCCGGATATATGACCCACCCGTTAGCGTAATTATTCACCAGAATATGATCTGAAGTATTTTGAATCGTTTTTTCATCCAGTGAAAGCTGCACATCAGACACATATGGCTGCGTAAACACCAAAAGAAACGGTTTTTTTTGTTTTGATATATCAAGGGTAATTTCATACAATGTTTCACTTTTTTTTGTGTATGAAATATTCGGTATCCCGGATATTGTCGCATCGCATGAAATTTTTCTGCAATCACGGGTATCTAAAAAAGCCCATGAAAACGAGTTGGTATCGGAGTAATCTGCCGTGCTTTTTATATAATCCGGAATATATATAAGTGGCCTAACAATGTGCTGATCGAGTTCATATATGCTATAAAACCCCTTTTGATAGATTAATTTTGCATGCAGACCTGATAAAAAATCGTCATATGCACGTTGATTTTTAATCGCGGGTATATCATCTTTAGATTCAAATGTTTTTATAGGCACATATGGGTATTTCGGAAAACGGTCCATAACCCTGTCATCAGAGTTCCTATAAATATATCGAACATTGAGCATTGAAAGTATCTGTCTAATCTGATTAAAATCCTTTGATAGTATGGCTTCTATCATTGGCTTCTCGTACGGTCCGAATGACCATAACCCTGCAAAGTCCTGTCTGTTGGCAATATTCGATACCATCGAAATCCCTTCATACGCACCACCCTTTTGTCCATACGATATTTGGAAGTATGGAAATGTTAACGGAAGTGTCAATACTTTTCCGTCTTTCGGAAGTTTTTTAACATATAACAAACTATCCACTAAATCAGGATCAACCGTAAAAACGCTTGATACGCCATTGGACATATACAACGTGGAATGGACAACATCACCTTTGAAAAATGGGAGCAATCGATAAATAAACAATGACGTTAGTATGAACGAAACGGAAATGACAGAACATATATGTCTTCTTCTGAGCATATAATACAGTGACATTCCAAATAACAGTACATAATAAAATGCAAATACATAAAACCACTTTTCATTAAATGATCGAAACATGGAAAAGCCCGGGATATAGAAAAATAATGTATATAATTTCACCCCTATTTCAGTAATATTCGCAGAGACTAGAAATAATGTGCCCAAAAACATGCTTCCAAGTAACAGTAGTAATTTTGATTTTCCGGATAAGAATCCGCCGACGATTGTGATAGGCAAGATATAAATCAATATATCTTTGCTAAGCCACCACTGAAATAATTCCCGGCTTATTTTTCCTGATGCCGCATGATTTTCAGTAAAATAGAATAATCCCGCATTTTTTATCACAGATTCGCTAAAGACCTGAGAATGAACTATGCTTGATGAATTAAACAGAGACATAAGAATTGGAAATATGTGAAAACTGTGAATACCCACCAACGTTAGTATCAGTATAAATATATTCTTCCATTGAAACGGAATGTTTTCTATATATCTCGTATAGATATAAATAAATATCAGAGATAGCGGATAAAAAGACAGCAATTGCGGCGCATTTCCCAATCCGAAATTAATTGAAAACACCAGTGTGACAAGACATATAGAAATTAGATGTCTGAATTTCGATGTGCGTATATATTGAAGCATATGGTAAAAAATCATCACGTTTAAAAATATCTGATTTAGTGTCGGAAGCGCCACAGGCCATCCGGTTTTTGTAATGAGTGAAATATATGCAACACCCGCAGTTATTCCTATAGAGTCATTTATAATTACACGATTTTTATATTTATGGTTTGAAAGAAATACTCTGAGAATTAAGACAATGTATAAAAAGCTTAGAGATAAATTTAATCCGTGTTCAAAGGCAATCAGATTTGTTGGTGTCCGCAGAACCTGAAGCATACTATACAAAAAATAAAGATACGGGATGAACGAAAAAGAATATCCATAGGCGGAATTAGTGTAGTTTAAAGCGCTTTTCGCAACAGCCAACGGATCCAAGAAATAAAGTCTTCCGCCATCTCCACCAAGATTTATATACCCTGGTTCAAACCAAAAAAAAGGAATTAAGAACAACACGAGAGCACAAAGATATACGATAATTTGACTATATGAAATTTTGTTGGAATTACGCATGTTCATATGCTCTGACGGTTCCATCATAATTTTGAAGCTGCATCTGAATTCCAAATAGCTTTAAAAATGAAAAATAAATGATAAGCACTGCAGTTATAAAGGTTAACGGAACGTGTATTATATACCCGATATTTTTCCTGGAAAATATAAGCCTTATAGCATCTATACAAGGAATAATAATACTGAGTGCGTATGGAATAAATAAAAATTTACGTAATTTGACTCTCAATGTATTACTGCCAATCCGACCTGAAAATCCTGAAATTCCAGTAGTTTTTTTAAAAAATATATTATTTTTTATTCGCCATATAAGCTTATGCATATAACTTTTTATTGTATCCGAAGAATAGTGTATTATCGGGTCATGTTTTGTAATAGCCAACATCGTAGATTTTTGGAGTAACAGATATAACAGATGCGGCAAAAGATACTGTTTTGTTTTCAATTCCGGGAAATTTTTTAACATATATGCACGATCAACCATCCCGCCACCCGCTACCAACTCAACAAGCGGCATTTCTGAACTTCCCTTCAAATCAAATATCGTAAACTCATCATTATCCAGACTCGTTGTATATCTGGATTTCATAACCGACATAAAAAAATCTGCATGTTTTGTTAATGAATACATAAAAAAGGAAAAGGGATCTCCAAATTCACTTATATAACTGTTAATAATATGGTATCCACTTGGACTATAATAGCCGCAACCTGTAAGGGCTTTTACATCAGAAAATTTTTCAAAGATATGAATACGGGTACGAATACTATTTTCATTTACAATAACCTCATCATGATCAATATACTCAATATATTTGCCTTTCGAATGAATAAACCCAAGATATTTTGCGTATAGCGGTTCTACATTTGGATTATGGATTATTTTGCATTTATATTGTCGGGCAATTTGAAGTGTGGCATCAACAGACCCTCCATCAACTATTACAATTTCTATATGTTTTCTGGGATATGTTTGATTTCTAATAGAGGCAAGAACCAATGGTAGTGTTTTCTCTGAATTATATGTTGCGATTACGATGCTTATATGTTGAGGGATCATTGCATAATTATATATGCTTCTATAACGCATAAACAGACTCAATTATAGATGAAATTATTTACACTAATTGCAGATGTTATCCGATGATTTTACGTACATTATAGCCAGAGATGATATATATATTGTTCAGACACGATATGAAAACCGTGTTTTTCATAGAGTCGGCATGCAGGGTCGTTCGATTTTTGGGTCGTAATACTCATACGTTTAAGTCCGTGTGATCTAAAGGAATCAAATGAACGCATAAGGAGTTTTGATCCAATTTTTTTACGACGTAGTGTATGATCTACAGCCAATAATCCGACTTTTCCTGATGTCCCTTCCTTCTCCAAAGTTATAAATCCGCCTATTACACCCTCTTCATCTCTGTATACAAGCACCTCAAATGCATTAATTCCGAGCACTGCTTTTTCGATCCATTTTGTGTACAATTTACGGTATTCGTTATGCGTAAATTTGGTGTCTATAAAAAATCTCGAGTGGATTCCACTTTGATATGCTAGTTTGCGCAACGTGATATTCACCTTCGTATCCGTATATGGAGAAATCTGAGGAAAATCCGATTTCTCACCTTCAAACATATCTATATTTCTGGAATAAACCCGTTTTATATCAACCAGTTTTCCTCCAAGCTTTGCAATTACAGCATTACGCCCTTTATCTGATGGATTTCCTATGATATAGATTAGTTTTACCCGCTTTTTCCTTAGATATTCTATGACTTCATATACATCTGCGCCAGATATGGTCTCCGGTATTTTAGCTACAGAATATCCGAACAGTTTACTGTCCCAGTCTAAAAGAGAATATTTACCCTGATATTTCGTCATATGATAATAGGTAATCCACTATAATTTTTGATGGAGCTTTTTTAATCCTAATAGGTTTTCGCACAAAAAATTTATAATTTGATATAAATGACGAAGTAATTTCTTTGGAGTTCTTGCTTAAAATAACGTTTTCTTTTAGACCTTCGATTCTCTCTGTATATTTCCGGATCAGCAGACACGGTTTGCCCATGTAATACATTTCCTCTTGATTACTTCCCCCATCAGTAATCATAAACTCCGATTTGTGTAACAGATGCATAAAATCTGTATACGGAAGCCTTCCAATCCGTATAATTCGCTTAATCTTTTCTTTAGGAATTATCATTTGAAACATATTAATAAAATTTCTGGACTGATCATGCAGCAAAAAAATACAATCTAAATTTTCCGGAATTTGCGCAAAAATGTGACTGAGGATCGGATACATTGATTTCGATCCGAAAGAAACATGTTCCTGACGGTGTATAACCATGACAAAATATTTTCGTTTTTTTCGAATGAGTTTATGTATCTGATTATTTTTAATTTTTTGTTCCATTGCATTGTAAAAAGCCTCAATCAGCGTATTTTGGTGGGTATTTACTTTATCTCCCTTATACGAGGAAAGATTTTTGACACTCCATTCATTTGGGCAAAAATGTATATCTGCCAGTCGTGAGACAATATACCGAGATATCTCTTCAGGAAACGGTTCAAAAAAATGAAATGAGCGTAATCCTGATTCTATATGTACAAGTTTTAATCCATACAATGATGCCACAAGTGATCCCATCAGTGAGGACACTGTATCACCGTGAATGATAAAGTAGGAATTAGATTTATTTAGGCCTTTGAAGTTAGACCTCATTCCCAGAAGAAGAGAAAAAAATGTGCGAACAGCCCATATAAAGAACGACCACACAGATGAATCCTTACTTTTTGGAGTAACGGCTTTCAAAATCCTTACTCCCTTGATTATCCGGGCATATTCTTCGAACCTTATATCATTTTGGCCGGTGGCTATAATAGTAAATGTTATCTTACGTTTTTTGAATTCGCGGATAACAGGAACAAGTTTAATAAGTTCAGCGGTCGTTCCGATAAATAAATATATTATTCTTTGTTTCATATAATAGCCGGTTAATAATACTCATCTTTTATGCTGTTCACAAGATGCGACCAACACGAAAGATATTGAAATGACATAACATATCAACTATCCTGTATAAATTATGAACAATATTTTTAAATTAATAAAAGAAAAATACTATTTTTTGACAGATCAATATGTAACAGAACAGGCAATACTTTGTAATCATCTTCTTTCTACCTTCCATAAACCAACCTCTTACTTGGAAATCGGGGTTGATCAGGGAAGAACATATAAAAAAATCAACAGTCCCATGAAAGATGGTGTTGATCCATATGGAACATATGATGTTACATACAGGATGACATCTCAAATGTTTTTTGCCCTAAATAAACTTTTTTTTCATAAATCTTATGATGTCATATTCATAGATGCGGCACATCTATCACTAATCGTTGATAACGAAATTGATGAGGCTTTCAAGATATTAAAGAAAGGTGGATATATAGTCCTTCATGACACAGATCCACCAACCAAGGAAGCCTGTGAGATTGATATCGAGCAGACACTATCATATCTTAAAAGTATTTCCTACCCTCATAACGCTTCACATACAACATCACTGGTAGGAAAAGCATACAACGGTGACGTCTGGAAATCTGTGGCAAATATACGAATGAATAGGCAGGATATAAGAGTTTTTACAGTAAAAGGATTTTGTTGCTCGGTACTTCAAAAAAGAAAACAGAAGAAAATACTAAAAAAAGTTCATTACAATAGCTTAGATTGGAATTATTTTGTTAAGAATAGAGAACAGATACTAAATCTGATTGACTTTTCAGGAATAGATAAAATGCTGAAACATTAATTCAGCTATCTTTAGAAATAGCAGTGAGTAGTTTTCTGATTTTCTCACCATAGTGAATATTCTCTAATTGCCTCTTGGTTGAATACATCGACATCCGGTTTTTTATTTTTCTCATAAATCCTATCATCGTTTTTGGCAAAAGGCCTGCGATCGCCCAAATAATAAAATACGGATAGTATATAAGAGTCAGATCATTCTGAATTATTTTTTTAAGTGTGCGAACATAAACAGCATACGATGTAAAATATTTTATATTTGGAAGCATCACAAGTTGAGATCTGGTATATGCACGAGCATATGAGGCAAAATCTTTATCTGACAAAAATGATTTTGCTTCATTTATAGGATCTTCCCAATATATACGTCCATGCTTTTCTATATTAAAATATCGCGGGATTAAATCCACACTCAAATGAGAAAGTATAAATTCATTTGGAATATAAATAATCCCCCTTTTAAGAATGAGATCATATGCAATCTTATGGTAAGAATGACACATATGATCAGGGAAACAAACATGATCCATAATAAGATATGATTTGTTTACCAATTTGTTGTTGAATATTAGCCCTGAATAAAAGCCCAATCCGAAAGGAATAGTATCTATCAAAATATTTTGTTTGGATTTAGGAGATACTTGAAACGGTTTTTCGCTTAAAGCGGATACCTGATACGGATAAAAAACAGAACGTTCATATGTAATCGTCCCAATTTTACCCATACCCGATCCGGTTTGTTTCATTGTCCTCAGCACTCGCAGAAGTGTAGTATCATCCAATATCAGATCATCGTCTCCCAAATTAAAAATATAGTTTCCTCTTGCATATTTAAAACAGTTTAGAAAATTCATCGACGTCCCGCGGCGCGTAGAATTTCTATAATACTTAATTCTTCCATCTTTAAATGATCGAACTATTGTTCCGGTTTCGTCAGTAGAGGCGTCATCACATATGACAATTTCCAACTTTACTCCCCGTTGCCGCAATACAGATAAGATTGCTGATTTCAAAAACTCACTTCGATTATATGTGGGAATTACTACAGAAAAATCTACAGAGTGATGCGTTATTTTTTTTACCACAGTATATATTTATATATGAAACGAAGCGTTATACCATTCAATGGTTTTTTGTAACCCCACCCTCAGAGGTGTCGAAGCTGAAAATCCTGTACATACCTGTGCTTTTGTATTATCACTATTTCTTCTGGGACTTCCATCAGGTTTCGATGTGTCATACATAATTGTTTTTTTCTTACCGGATAAGCTTACTATCATCTCAATCAAATCTTTTATTGTCACCTCTTCATCTGATCCAATATTTACCGGGTCCGCATTTGTATATTTTTCTATCATCAGCATAAGACCTTTTGCAAAGTCTTCCACATAAAGAAATGCCCGTGATTGTTTTCCGCTTCCCCACACTATGACCGGGTCTTCGTTACTCATAACCCTTCGTATTAATGCAGGAATCACATGTGATGTGGCAGGATTAAAATCATCTCTCGGCCCATAGGCGTTATAAGGTCTGGCTATCGCAACCTTCATGCCATATTGCTTTGAATACAGCTGACCCTCGATTTCACTAAATCTTTTTGCCCAGCCGTACCCGCTATTTGTAGGTTCAGGCTCACTGCGCATTCCTTCGGATTCAGGTGTTGGAATCTTTGCGTCATGCGGGTACACACAAGCGGACGATACTACTAAATATCGATCCACTCCCGCTTTCTGCGCAGATGCGATCATGGTTGATGAGATTGCCATATTTTCCGCCAACATATCTGCCTGGTGAGACATGTTATATTCAATACCGCCTACTTTAGCGGCAAGATTCATAACAACATCAATACCTTTACATGCTCGCACTGCATCATCGGAGTTCGAACAATCCCCCTTTATAAACTCTACTGAATTTTCTAAATATCCAATGTGACGAATTTTTCCGGATGACATCCTGTCAAGCACGCGAACTTGAGCTCCTGCATCCAGTAGTTTTTCCACCAGATGACTACCGATAAAACCGGTTCCTCCAGTCACCAGTACTTTTTTATGTTTCCAAAATATATCTGTATCCATTTTAGTAGCTGATAAACAGTTTTCTAAGCGTATTCATGGCTCTTACTCTGTATTTCCATGGTATTTTTATAATGGTATTAAAATATAATTTCTGCAATTCGCTTTTAACAAAATTACCACTTTGAAGAATTTTACGGCTCTGTATGTCAAGCGGTATTGAATGAGTACGACAATAATCAGCAGCCTCAGAAAAAATTTTCCCTTTTTCCACCACATGCAACCTGTTAAATAATGGTTTCATTAGACAATAAAAACCGTCACTATATCTCGTCCTATACGACCCTAATATTTCAAAATTCCAGGGGTTTTCACCATCTATCAGGATTGACTTCAAATATTCTACATTCCAAAAACCAAGCGCTGTAGCCCTATATGGCGCACCTTTTTCGTACATACCATATGTTCCCTGCTCAACGGTCCTATCCGGTGAAGGGTTTGGAACCATGTGTATATGCCTGGCTGATGTTTTTTTCATGAACTCGACTATCTCAGTAAATTGTTGTGTATCTATTTTTTCTATCGGAAACATATCGTCGAGCCACAGAAATACATACGTCGATGATAATTGAGATAACTGTCGTTTAAGACTCGAAGACCAATCACTATCTGGACCACTTAATACTGTTTTGAGTTTTTTGTGAATAAATTTCTTAGTGTTACTTCCTAGATACATGGGGTACGGACAATCTGGCCACTGTTCATCCACACATTGAAATAATGGCTTCCATAAATCACTATATTTATCGCATGAAATAAATAATATAGACAGATCCGAGGATTTCATATCAGACTATCATATCAGGATTTTCTTTATATTCAACCAGAGTTCCTGAAATCAGATGTCTATAATAGTCAAACCCCGGTGACCTAAATATTTTTGGTCGCAGTGTATCATCTGAAATAATACGGATGTTATTTTGTATATATGTTCTCAGACAAACTGTTCTTGGAAGTGTGCGAATATTCCACCATATTGCCTTAAAAATTGCCATACCCAACTGCCATTTTTTTTGAAAAAGTGAAAATACCGCAAAACATAACACCAAAAGAATGTGAATAGGGATATACAGTATTAACCATTTCATTTCCATATTTTTAAGATATGAATTTATTCTATTTTTAAATGAATGATACTGAATAAAGGCATTATTCATGCTACTACTTGTAGCACCCATTTTATGGTAAATCACGGATTTATGCGCATACACTATCCTCGATCCTGATAACCAAACTCTATGGCACATATCAGATTCTTCAAAATATGCAAAATAAGCAGGATCCAGCACCCAACCATTATATTCGATCTTTTTTAGGACACTGCTTCTAAAGATCATACACGCACCCTTTGCGGTATAGAGCTCAATATCTTTGTCATATACAGGGGAATCTTTTTTCCCAAAACCCAAATGATATAAAAATCCGGTAGGTGTCATATAGGCGCCGACACTGTCATGCGTATCAGGATGATCCATAAGCAAAATTTTACTTTGAGCACCGCCAATTGTGAGATCTTTGAATTTGGCTAATAATTCTTTAAGAAACGTTTTTGTCACCCGAGTGTCATTATTGAGAAAAAGCACATATTCACCCCTGGATTCTCTGTATCCTACATTATTGGCCTCTGCAAACCCAAGATTTTGACTGTTTATAATTATTCTTGTTTTAGGAAAATGTTTTTTTACCCACACTACAGATTCGTCGTGGGAAGCGTTATCAACGAATATAATTTCAAAATTCTTATACTCTTGTGCGTATAAAGATGAAAAACACTCAGGAAGCCAGCGCAGACCGTTCCAATTTACTATGATAATTGAAACCAAAGAATCTTTCATAAATACGTTTCTATCATGAAAAGATAGAAAGGAGTGTGCGCAAATCTTTTTTGGTTAATTCAGGATTATTTCCAAAATAGAGTCCCTGCTCATGTGCTATATGGGCATTCACGGTTGAGGGAGCTTTTTTTGATTGTATATATTTACTATAGAATGGCTGCTTGGTCATATCTCCACCTACAATAGGCCGGATTTCAACTAAACCATCACATTTCTTGACCAGTTCATCTCGAATTTTTTGTGATCTGCAAATAATCGGAACTGCAAAATTGGAAACTGTGTCAATGTGGGTATATCGCAGCGGATAATACAGATCGGTTTTCTTATAAATCTGCCGGGCTAACGTCATGAAATTATCCTGCCTCTTTTCTATAATAATGGGCAGATATTTAATCTGAGTGTTACCGATAAATCCCTGTATTTCCATTGTTCGAAGATTGTATCCCAAATCATAAAATGTATATCTGGAATAGAATGTTTCATTAACATGGTGTTTTGTGCGTATGGAAAGCTGTTTATCTTCGGTAAGGTTACGATCCCAACCATGAGCACGAACCAATTGGATCATTGTTTCCAATTCTGTGTCATTTGTGCAGATTGCTCCGCCTTCAATTGTAGACATATGATGTCCCACATAAAACGAAAACGTACTTGCTAATCCGTAATTTCCCAGTTTTTTACCTTTATAGACTGTACCTAAAGATTCACAGTTATCTTCAACTAAAAGAATTTTCTCCTCATCGCAAATACGTGCTATCTCATCTATATCATCACAAAACCCAAGCAAATTGGTCAAAAAAAGCATTTTTATATTTGTTTTCTTAAGCACAGTGGTAAGTGTTCTGGAAGACACATTTAGCGTATCGAGTTCACAATCTATGGGAATCGGGTTTAACCCTAATTGGATTAATGGCATTACGTTTGTGGACCATGTAAGTGCCGAAAACCCTATATTGTCGCCTTTTTGAATTCTCCCTAAGTTCAACAATGCCTGTATAACGGCAAGATTTGCACTACTTCCACTGTTTAAAAAAATACAGTGCTTCGATTCTTGCCATGAAGCAAAATTATGTTCAAAAAGCCTGCATTCCTTTCCAATACTAAGGGTATCCGCCTTCGTAATAAAAGCACATAATGCTTTTTTAGTCTTTTTTTCATCTAAGAACGTTGATTTAATGAGTTTTATCATAAAAAAATTTATGTATGTTTAGTTCCACTACTGTAAAAACGATCGCACAAGCGGATAAAAACGATATAGGAACATGAAATAACCATATTACATTACCGCTTACTACCGCATTATAAATTGAGTTAATCGTCGGAGCAACAATTGTGATTGCGTATGGAACAAAAAGCAACTGTTTCAGTTTTTGATATCGTGTCAAATATTTTTTCCGCTGGTAGATACCTGAGTTTCTTCGAACTAACGCATTTTCTACTGCCCGTTTCTGTTTTCTCATAAAATCTCCCAGATCCCGGATAGTAAAATGGAACAGTGAAACACTATGTGCAAACGCAATATTTTTCCCCTTATCCAACAGTGAATATACTGTCAGCACATCATCATTTCCACTATCTGTCCGTTTTGGTAAATCCTTTTTTTTGATGCAAAATCCCTGTGCCAGTGCAATGAGTGGGTAAACATCTGACGATGAAAAATCAAAAATATCATATGTTTCATTGTGTATTTTTGTTGCATAGATCTTTGAAAATGTTCTGCCGTTTGAAGCTGAACCATACACAAAATGTGTATACGGGTCTGTAAACGTGTTGAAGTACTTGGAAAAGATGGAATCATCAGGTGCAGATTCATGTTTCGGAAAAACAGCAGATATATTTGGATTTTGAAGAATTGTTAACATTGTTTCTAAGGCATTTGATTGCTTAAAAATATTATCCACCGCCAAAACCATAATCAGATCTGATTTTGCATTCTGTATACCCAATGAAACACCCGGTTCTGCTAATTTTTTAGGATTGTGAATTATTCGAGCTCTGGCGTTCCGTGAAATCTCAATTGTTGAATCAGTTGATCCTCCATCAATGATTAGTATTTCATAATCTGACCGTTTCAAGGTTTGTTCTTTCAATGAAGAAAAAAATCTCGGAAGATCTTTGGCGGCATTATATACCGGAGTAACTATAGTCAGAATCGGAGGTTTCATTATGAATGATGAGCAAACCATTCGTTCATATCTATCGTCTTACCTGTTTTAACAGATTCCTGCATCGCTTCAAGAATAGACACAATAGTGAGTCCATCTTCAACTGGTGTCAGAGGATTTTCATTTCCGTCTAAGTACGCCATAAAATGCTGAAGTTGTGTTTTAAGCGGATCTACAGACTGAATTCTGGGGATTCGTATTTCCCCCAACCGAAAAGATGCACCTGAAGGATCTTCTTCTTTAGGATAAGTAAGACTTGTATCGTAAATACTTATGGGAGCTGCTGTATTTGTATCTTCAAAAACGGCCATTTGTTTATCTCCCAATAGTGTGACTGAACGTATTTTAATAGGATATAACCAACCGACATTTATATTTACCATAATATTACCCGGATATTTCAATACGATGACCGCCATATCCTCTTTGTTATGTCGGGAAAAGATACCACTCTGGACAGATACAGAAATCGGAGAGATACCTCCGAGTAGATACTGTGCTATGGCAACATCATGCGGAGCAAAATCCCAAATAACATTCACATCGTCCCTGACAGGACCATAACTTTGGCGACGGAACTCCAGATAATATATTTTTCCGAATCGGTTTGCATCTATTTCGTTTTTTAGAAAACGCACTGATTGATTATATATAAACGTATGACCAACCAATATTTTTGTTTTATTTTTTTTAGCTATTTTCATAAGTTCTTTAGAGGTTTCCGTGGAATTTGTCAGTGGTTTTTCTATCAGCAAGGGGATACCCGCCTCCAGGAAGACTTTCGCAATCGGGAAATGAGCACTGGCAGGAGAGGCAATAATCACCCCATCTAATTTGGCATCAATCAGATCCTGAAGCTTTGTTGTTGTTATGAAATGAGGATATAGTTTTTTTGCATCATCCAACATATCCTGTCGAAGATCACATACATGCGACAATACAGCACCAAGGTATGCATCAAAATATTTTGCGTAATTCCTCCCCCAGTAACCCCAACCGACTATACCAATGTGTTTCATATTAGTTTTTTTCCTTAATCTTTGCAGGATTTCCATACACAACTGCATGCGCAGGAACGTCTTTTGTTACAACACTTCCGGCACCAACCATTGCATATTCACCAATAGTTATACCACCCAAAATTGTTGCATTTGATCCTATTGTAGCTCCTTTTTTAATTTGAACAGGCCGTAATTCCCAATCATCCTGTGTAATGGGATCCCCTTTTGCATTTACGGCATGCGGATAATTGTCATTTATAAATACCACATGGTGTCCTATGAAAACATCGTCTTCAATACTGACACCGCTGCATATAAAAGAATGAGATTGCACCCGTACTTTGTTGCCTATTTTTACGTTATTTTGAATCTCAACGAATGTGCCAATCAGGCAATCATCACCTATCTCACACCCATACAGATTAATAAATCCCCACATTTTGGTGCGTTTACCTATTTTGCATTCACGAATGATTTGGAATAAATCAGCTTGCATAAAATTTTGATAGTGTAGAAACGATTGTATCTATCTGATCCGTGCGAAGCTCGGGGAATAATGGCAGTGAAAGTATACGTTCCGAGCTTTTTTCAGCATTCGGGAAATCACCTGTTTTATAATTCAGATATGAGAAGGCTTTTTGAACATGCAACGGGACCGGATAGTGTATAAGTGCCTGAATTCCATTTGAATTTAAATATTCCAGAACGCTATCACGATCCTCCACTTCTATGACATATAAATGAAATACAGATGATCTATCAGGAGAATCTGAAGGAGTTTTCACTGCGGAAATGTTCTTTTGTAAGGCTTTAGTATAATATGATGCAAGAGTTCTTCGCTTTGTATTCCATTCGTCTAGATGTGGCAGTTTAACATTCAGCACTGCTGCCTGAATTGTATCAAGTCTGGAATTTACTCCAAGAGATTCATGTACATATTTGATTTTCTGTCCATATTCCCTTGCCATACGGTACTTTTGTGCCAAAATGTCATCATTCGTGACTATTGCACCTCCATCACCGTATGCTCCCAGGTTTTTCCCCGGATAAAAAGAGAAGGCACTAAAAATCCCAAACGTGCCAACTCTTTTATCTTTATAGATTGCTCCATGAGCCTGGCATGCATCCTCAATGAGGTGTATATGTTGACCTGATTCTTTTATGATTTGTGCAATTTCATCCAATTTATCCGGTCTTCCATATAAATGAACCACAATGATTGCTTTTGTTTTCTTTGTTATCTTTTTTTTCAGGTCCTGTAGAGAGATACCGTACCCATTCTCTTCAGAATCAACAAATACAGGTTTCAAGTTGTTTTCAGTAACACCTAAAGCTGTTGCAATAAATGTGTTTACAGGAACTATAACCTCATCCCCTTGTTGTAAACCCAAGGCATGAATTCCAAGTATAAGTGCATCAGTTCCTGAATTCACTCCAATACAGTGTTTCGCACCAAGGTACTGGGAAAAATTATTCTCAAAATCGCGTACATCACTTCCCTGTATAAATCTGGTGTTTTCAACCACAGAAAGCATCGCAGAATCCATATCATTTTTCAGTGCGATATATTGAGTCTTGAGGTCTACAAAAGGGATTATGGTTTGTTTCATATATTTACCTAAATTGTATACTATTCCTGAGTATATTTAAACTTCGTTGAATCACATTTGTCCACGTTATAGATTGTACCCATTTTTTTCCTGAAATCTGCATTTTCGCATATAGTTTTTTATTTTTATATAGCTGTATAGCCTTTTCCGCCATCTCTTTCGGAGAATTTGAATCAACAACAATTCCGGTTTCGCCATGCTTAACAACATCCCGAAGACCACCAACATTGTATACAACAGAGGGGGTACCTGCATACGCTGCTTCAAGGACTACTAAACCCCACCCTTCTTTTACAGATGCGTGAAGCAAAATATGTGATTTACTCATGAGTGAATATTTATCCGTATCAGAAATACTCCCCCAAAATACAACATTATTTGTCAATCCGTATTCTGAGATCATTTGTTTAAGTTCGGTGATATATGTTGCTTCTCCACTGCCGATAATCCACAATACAGAAGTCGGATCGGTCAAATATATGAAGGCAAACGCCTTTATAACTTCTTCCACACCTTTCATACGAACTACTCTAGATACAAAAAGATATGTAGGGTTCGTTTCTTTGACTGGCTTTTTTTTGAATAAACCAAGAATGGAAGCATTCATTCTGGGAATTGGGCAAGGTATTGCTACACACCGGTTTTTTGGAATGCCGCGACTGATCAACTCATTTACGGTGGAAGGGGCATCAGTCCAAAAAATGCATGATGTATACAGATGGAAGTACGCATATTCAAGAAGCTTTCCTATTTTATTTTTCGGGAATGGGAACATAAAATCCCAAATCTCTCCTGCTATTTCATGTATAAATACGACAATCGGTTTTCTAGTTACAAGCGGAGTAAAAAAAGGAAATCCATGTACTTCATCAACAATCACATCGAATTGGAAGCTGTTCCATAATACATAAAACGGAACATATAGATAAATAGAAAATGAGCCCATCCTTCGTACAAATCGGATTCCATCTACGGTTTCATTTTTTTTGGCATTATTATAGCCTGCCGTAACCCAGGTTACTGAATGGCCTTTTTTTACCCACCCTTTCGCATGTTCCATTGTTACCAGCTCTGCTCCTCCGGATTTTGGGTGCGATACATCACGCCAATTTAAAAGAAGTATATTCATGATTATCCAATATTAATCCTGAAATTTAATTCAGGATCAAATCTCCACTTACGCTTACTACTATCATCATAGTAATGAAGAATACGCAGTCTATAAAAAACCGCCAGAGTATCTTTGACCATATTAAATACTACGTAAAACATCTTTTTCCACACAATCGTGGAAGTGGCAAATATGAAATCTATTTCAACCGGAGCTTCTTTAATATTTTTGAACCCCAAATAATAGGATACGGCTAATATTTCTATATCAAAAGCAAATTGTTTTACGAGCAGTCTGGGCAACACCTGCTCAAGAAGCTTTCTGCTGTAAATTTTCATTCCCACCTGAGAATCACTGATGTTTAATCCAAACAATACACGAACCAATCTTTGATACACCCATGAAAATATTTTTCGGTATACGGGATAGTAAATTCTAGAATTAGGATGGCGTTTACTGCCAATGATAGCATCACACTTCTCAAATTCGAATTGAGTCAACATATATGGCAGGGCACTTGATCGTAATTCTCCACCCGCGTCCATAAACCCTATAACATCACCATCGGCATGCGAAAAACCATATCGAACGGCATATCCTTTGCCATGATTTGTTTTATATCCTACAGGTTTTACCCTTTCATCTTTTATTTTGCGCAACTCAATCATGCTATTATCAAATTCACCATCAACCACAGGGATAATTTCAAATGGAATATTCAACACAGACAATGTACCCAGAATATCCTCAATATTCTTTTTTATAGTGCTGCCCTGTTTATAGACCGGAATGATTAAACTAAATTTTTTCATACATTGAACGGTAGAGATATATTCCTGACCCTACGGCAAATAGTATGCTCACAGCAATATTTAGCCAAATAACTTCGATAATATGTTCATGAGAATATACTATACCGATAATTTGTACAATCGATGCTGTTGCGGCAAATATCCATACTTTTGTTTTCCCTGCAGCCAAACACGACATTGCCAAGCTGTTTCCTACAGAAAAAATTGCCAAAAAAATTCCAAAGAAACCTAACAGGCCAGATGCGTGACTATACGCATTGCCAAATAATGCCCGTACAATAAACCCGGGAAACATAAAAAATAACACGCACAGCGCAAGTGAGATCATACTCACTATGCCAATGGCCATACGTATTTCTGACAGCATTTTTTTACCGCTTGCTGTTTTTTCAGCTATTATTGGAAATAGAACTGTCGTGATAGCACTGGATGCATAAAAAATAATTTTTCCCAATACTGCGAGAGCTGCGTAGAGCCCGGCATCAGACGCGTTAAAATAATGACGCACAAGCATGATATCAGTGGAATATATTGAAGTTATACCCAATAATGTAATAAACGTCGGAATAGTATATGTTAGCGCCTCAGAAAATTTCATTTCTATAGATTTTGACTGAACCGGAAGAAGAAATTTCAGCGGATAAAAATATAATATGTATACTAATAACGCAGAGATCAGAGCTGCCCACATAACTCCTGATACTCCCAATCCTGCCATAGGGATACTGATGGAAACTCTAAAAACCATTGAAAAGACACTTAGGATACTGGACCATACAAACATTTGATATCCCTGCAGAACGCTCGCCATTGCGATTCCCAAAAGAGAAAACACAACCATACCGTAAACCAATACAAATAAATCATTCGATTTAAGGTGAAGAAATTCTGTTATGTAAGGTGACGAATATAAAACAAGAGGAAGGAGTAGCAAGCTACCCATAATAAAATATTTGGTTACCATGATAAGCAGTGCTTTTGTCTTTCCTATTTCATCATTCGCTTTATACGATGAAACAAATTTTATAAGTACTGTCTGACCAACCAATATAGGAACGTTTATTATATAAAGAAGCGAAAATAGCGAAGATAATTCCCCATACCCCACAGGACCTAAGAGCCTACCCATCAGCAAATGATATAAATACGCCAATGCGTTCGTAACTAATGTTCCTAAAAATACTATCATTCCGCTTTTTGCGAGCGGGTTTTTCTCAAATTTAGAAAATATTCTTTTCATAAAAATTCAATTCAATCATTATATAGCAAAACTATTTTCTCTTTTGATTTTGCCTATGTGTATAGCTTATATTTTATTAAGGTCCAAAATGCGACTATACCATCTCTCCACGTAAGTTTTTTCCCGTCTGAGAAAGTTCTACCGAAATAAGAAATCGGGACTTCATAAATCTGATATCCTTTTTTAAGCACTTTTGCCGTAATTTCCGGTTCAACATCAAATCGTTTTGCCCGTATAGTTATATCCTTCAGAACGGATTTTCGAAACACTTTAAACCCTGTTTCCATATCGGTAATATTTGTATTAAATAATATATTTGTTATAAGAGTCACAAATTTATTTCCAAGTTCATAAACAAACATTGTCGATAAATGTGCACCTAAAAATCTGGAGCCATATACAATATCCACCTGTTCATTTTCAAACGGTGCCAAAAGTATAGGATAATCTTTGGGACTGTATTCCAAATCTGCATCCTGAATTAAGATTATATCCCCTTTCGCAGCTTTAAATCCTTCTTGTAGAGCGCTTCCCTTCCCTTCATTTTTCTCCTTTGAAATGATGCGTATATTTCTTTTCAGGGAATCAAGAATCTGTTTTGTGCTATCTGTTGATCCATCATTAACTACAATTATTTCCTTCTGCCAACCTGGGAGTTCAGTGTCACATACACTATCAACTGCTTTTGCAATAGTATGCTCTTCATTATAGACCGGAATAATAATGGAAATTTTTTTCATACGATAGCTTTTTTATATGATTCTATGGTTTCTTTGGCAACTTTTTCCCATGTGAATTGCAAAACCCAATCATATCCATCCTGTATCATTTTTTTGCGTTTCATATCGGACATTTGAAGCAACTCCAATACTCGTTCTGTCATTGTTTCAGGAACATTTGGATCAATTTGCATAGAAGGTCCGCTAATTTCTGAAAGAGATGAAACTCGGGAACAGACAACCGGACATCCTAAAGATAGAGCATCAACCACGGAAAAACCAAACCCTTCATAAAAAGAAGGCTGAATAAGGCAAATAGCATTTTTATATAATTCTACAAGTGTTTTTGTGTCAACAAACCCGGGCATTTGTATATGTGATTCGAGATTAAGTGAATTTATTTGCTGTTTTATCTCTTGAACTTCTACTAGGGATTCGTCGCAAAACGATTTACCAACAAGTAATAGTTGAAGAGTCGGATGGGTCTTTATTATGTTGGCAAAGGCAGTCAGCAGTCCTAGAATATTTTTATTCCAATTCACATCACCTACATACATGATATACGGTGATGATTTTAATTCTTTCTGAGATGAACCTATCGTTGTGCTTCCATGTTCACGTATTGATGAAGCCAGATACACAACATCTATGGATTTCGGGTCCCGATTAAATACTTTTTTAATATCTTCTTTAGAAGTATTTGAATCAGTAATAATCCGTTTTACAGACGATAGTGAAAATTTCTGAATTTGGAATTTAATAGACCCCTTTATCCCTGCAGGAAATTTGTCCGGATATAATAGAGGTATAACATCGTGAACTGTTACTACAGTAGGATATTTCCGAATAAGCGGTAATGTTAAAAAAAACGGATCAAAGTACGGGTAGTGCACGATATTACATGTATCGGGAATATCATGTTGATGAGTAACGAGGGATACAACATGCTCTTTCTGATATGTCTGTATCGCTTCAATAAGTAACTTTGTATACACACCAACGCCTCTTCCATTATGGCCAGATTCAAGTGGTGAAATATCTATTGCAATATGCATATTTATGTAACGCGATCTTTTGCGTTTCGTAGTGAAAGTATACCCCATCCTAGTACACCTATTAAACTGGCAATTGATAAAACATCTGCGAACAATCGCAGTGGCGTTTCAGTAAAATAAATTGTTATCTCATGAACTCCTTCAGGTACAGATATGTGTATTATTCCATCTTTTTTATACTCTATTTCTGTTTGCTTACCATCTACATATGCAATCCAACCAGGGAAATATACGGTATTTACCTGCACTTCTCCGTGTTGAGACATGTTGACCTGGAACGTTTTTTTAAGGTAGCGGGATACTATCCTCGTCGTAATGATCCCATGATTCACTGTAATATCTGATATTGGTCTTGTTTCTTTCCACGAAGACCACACTGTAGAAAAACTGTTTCCCATAGATGATGTGCCATCTGTAAAATTTGACCTAGACAGATAATACGATTCATTCCTTGGTTGATACAAAACTGGTCGAACATACTTCCATGTAAGACCTAAGACACTAACTAATATCAACAGAGAGAGCATAAAAGATTTACGTTTATATATAATGTATGACACTCCAAATGCTGTAATAGGAATAGCAAACGATAAAAATCTCCATGGATATTGTACAAACTGCAGAGGAAACAACACATTCCAGATTGGCGTTGAAATCGGAAATAACAACATAAAGGCAAACATCGTTAACACTAAAAAACGCAGTGGTGATGCAACTCTCATATTTTTTTCACGCACACTGCCAATGACTACAAGGATGCTGATACTGAGAGGTATAATTCCGAACTGAAATGACATTTTATTTCCTATTGCACCCGTTGCTGAAAACTGTGTGCCCCATGAAGGGATCAGAAATTCATATAGTTGTACAAAATGGTCACGAAAATTAACTGTGTTTAAACCTACTACATACGTTTGTTCAAATACAGCAGGTATCCAAAAATAAGATGCCAAAAGTGCACCGATTGCCAAAAAATATACGTTTCGATGCCTATAGAGTGCGTAGCAACATACATATATGCCAAATATCATTGCAGAAATATTATGAGAAAGTATTAGAAGAGCAAAACACAAAGATGCAAATAAGTAACGCTTGCGCTCTATATTTCCTAATATAAATCCAAATAATGCGATTGCCCATACCTCTCCAATAACACCCCGTACATAGATATCAAGGAAAAGATACGGTGTGTAAGACCCAATCACTGACCCAAAAAATGCTATGGGAATTGAATAAAAACAGGATAACCAATAAAAAAATCCTATTACAACAGCAATGTATGCAAAAACCAATGACCATTGAAATGCATAGACTGCATCATGCGCAACAAATCGTAGTATAGAGCCTATATAATTTGGGAGCGGATAATGATATTGGAATATAGGAATACCATATCCGCTGTTTAAGTCGGGTGCCCATCGGGGAAAGAGATATCCTGCCCTAAGCATTTTTGAAAATTCGACAATGCGAATAATATGGTACTCACCGTCATGTGTCGGTATATATGATGACCCGGTTAATGAAAAAACTGCATTCACTATGAGAAACAAACAACAAATCCACAAAACAATGCTACGTATACTCATATTCTTACAGATAGTGATTGTTTATATTTCATTAGAGGGTATATTAGAAGAAATATACAGACAGGAATACCGGTGATAAGCATCCGCAGCATCGGCCCCGGACCTTCATAGTAACCCATCCACATATACGGTAAATGTCGCAGTTCCAGAGTGAGAGACAAGACTACTGTAAGAGAATATATAAACCGGTTAGTTTCAAAATTCATAAGAGAGGCAATTGATATAAACCATATTGCATACCAAGGATATAACTCTTCGCGAAGCGGGGCGAAAACAAAAAACACAAACAATGCGACCCAATACGCGAATCGAAGTATGTGCTCCCAGGATTTATTTCGAAAGAAAAGAAGCGGCAAAAATGTTATCGTCATGCCTTTTATAAACCAGGAAAGGAAGAATAAGAAAAACCCGGATATTTTTCTATTGTGCCACCAGAGGTATATGCCGCTTAACGAAAAAATCATCATATATATATCGTTATGTCCTGATACAAGGACTTCGAGTAATACCAACGGATTAAATGCAAAAAAAAGAACATTTTTCATTGATCTGGTTATGCGGAAAATGCAATATAAGAACAATAAATAAACTGCTGTATTTAACAGTTTAAAGGTTATTATAGTTGCCCAGATATTTTCACCACCCAACATATATGGAACTGCAGTAATAAGTATCCATACAGGACCATAGAGCGCAGTTTTATTTGCAGCTCTGGTAAATGCAAGATATGGCTCACCCGTGAATTCCACAGGCATAACGATATATGGATTTTCTTTATAGTAATATGTAACTTTTGCCGTTGTTATATAGTTGAAAAGATCATAGGAGGTGGCGGGATATGCGAACGCTAGTATGATGGCAGTAGTCGCAATGCAAATCCAAACGAATTTATAAGATTTTTTTCCTATAGTATGTGCTGTTTTTAGAATATATACGTAACAAGCACTTAACGCACAGCATGCCAATAGCCATAGTGTTGTCATTTCCGGCCGATGATTTCTCGCATATGCATTAATCTGTACTAGATATGACTCTACAGGAAATGATGGAGCAAGTGATATATGTACATCCAGAAATGCATACGAAAGAAAAAGTATATAAAAAGCAATGAATATGGAGATAACATACACAATACGCTTCATAGTTATTTCTCAATAGTTTGGCGAACAGACATACGTATTTGTTTTGCATTTGAAAGTAATTCTGTTATTGATATATGAGTTTTTTCGCCTTTCTCGGGTATCCAATCAAACACTTCAGGCATTACATTTTGTAACGTATTAAGAACCTGAATATGTGCATCTGCCGCTTCAGAAACAGTACGGCTACTCTCAGTAACATTTTTCCCGCTTTGTTTTATATGAACCAGTGCCTCTTTGAGTGCAGTAAAATGCACATCTGATCTTTTTAGAGCATCTCGTGCCAAAAGATACTGTTTATATTCAAAAAGTGTTTTTGATTCGACCAGATATTTATCACTTAGCATAAGATGGTATTTTACCTGCGCGATGTCACCAACATACCAATATGCTTTTAGCGAATCCAAAACTCGCGAAATTTTATATATCTTATTTCCCGGCATTGTTGATGGATATGGAAGCATATATTCCGCATAAACCTGCAAAGGATGTGTAAGTAAAAAATAAGCAATAATTAATACACTATTTAAGAAATATTTTTTCATATGTTTCGAAGATACTTTATATATGCCCACGTATAATGAAGAGCACTATAGAGAGAAAACTCAAATCCGGTCAGTCCATCTACAAATCCTTTGTGGCGGATATATATTGTCAAGAATGTGATTATTGGCTTCAATAATCCGTATATAAACAGTAGTCTTATTTTTGCACCGATTGTATTTCCATACGTGTTTTTCAATTCCGACGCAGTCAGTGATGTATAGATATGTGCTTTTTTCCAGTAATCTGCGCGTGTACGATACGTGTAATGTTTCATCGGGTGTAGTAATGTACCAACATTACCCTGAATTAAAATTTGTTCATGTACGCTTTTGCAAGGAAATGTCGCGTACCCGTTCTTAACCAGACGGATAACACTATCCGGGTATTGTCCTCCCTTTTTCATAAAATGTCCCCAAAAATAATTACTTCTTGGGATATAGTAACCGTTGATGGTTGATTGTTCATTGTTAATTGTTGAAACGATTTCTTTTTTAAGATCTTCGGGAATAACCTCATCAGCATCCAGTTGCAATATCCACATACATGTACACTCATCGAGTGCTTTTTGTTTATTTATATGAAATATTTTCGGATTATCGGTCTGAATGACCGTTGCATGATATTCTTTTGCAATAGCTACGGTATTATCGGATGATCCCCCATCCACGATAATGAGTTCATCGGCAATATCTTTAATAGAATCCAGACACATCCGAAGATTTTTTGATTCATTAAAAACCGCAAGAGCAACTGAAAGAGTTATTTTTTTCTTTTCCATACAGTACATAGTATAAATAGGAATACAAGTAGAAAACCACTGACTATAGATATGATATTCGCAAGCTTTCTAACTTTTGTATCTTCAAACCGGACAGAGACAACATGAGACCCCTGCGAAATATCATATGTGATCAGTCCTCTGTAATTCGGATCCTGAAACTGCATAGTGACGGGAGTATTGTCTACGTATGTGTTCCATCCTGGAAAATATAACGTATTTTCCAAAATCCTGGATGGTTTAGATGCAGTTATCGTATATGTATGTCTCGTGGTTGAACGATAGGTCTGCTGTATAGTGGCTTCCCCATCTATAACCTCAGAAACGGCATTAGGTGTATGTTCCATAAATCTGATGGACCATATAGGACTACTTTCACCGGTATCTGTAGTACTCATATATATACCGGTAAAATAGGATTCATTTTTTTTCTGATATGCTTTAGGGTGCCACATATGGACAGTTGAAAAAATGATCAATAAACAGTAGCTAATAAACAATAAAGAAAATATATGTTTAGATATTTTTTGCTCAATTAGATATACGACAGTTGAACCAATAAGTGAAACAAGTACTGTTGTTACAGAAAGAAACCGCCAGGGAAATTGAAATTTTTGTAGAATTGTCAGTGCCATCCATATGGGTTTTGAAATGGAGGTCATCAACACAAGTGTTATAAGTAATATCAACAGATTTACGACTGTAAATAATTTTAGCTTTTGATTCCCCCATTTTGTAATGGTATAGATTGATGCACCAACTAAGAAAATTCCTGCTACTCCCAGGGATTTTGAGAGCATATCTGTCCCGCCGAAATTCCATGGTGAATAAAAAAAGTTTGTCCAAGGGACAAACCGTTCTAAAACCTCTCCAGCAGTAACAATATCGCGTAGTGTATATTTTCCTTCAAAAAAAGCCGGAATCCAAAAAAATGCAGATAATCCAAAGCCTAGAATAACCGATATTTTTGAGAGAATAATAAACTGAAGTTTTTTCACTGCCTCAAACTTCAGCAAATATATTCCATACAGAACAAAAAGCGGGATCATCATAAGTGCAATAGCGTTGTGCGCCAGCATGAGGCCGGCGAAAGATACCGCTAAGCCAATCCCTGAACCTATATTTTTTCGCACAGATTTTTCCTTAGAAAGAAGCAAAAGGAAATAACAGAAGAGTGGTGGAAATATGAATGCCATATGTTCACCGATAGCTCCGCGAACATACAGATCCACAAAACGGTATGGAGCAAAACCATATAATAATGAGCCGATAATCGCCGGTTTTTCTCCAAACATTTTTTTTACCCACAGATACATTGCCCATATACTTGCTACATATCCAACTGCAAACACCAATTTTGTACTATCTATAAATGAGAATCCTATCGCATGAAACAGCGACGCTGTATAAGAAGATAGTGGATAGAGAAACATCAAAATAGGATGTCCGTACCCCCAATTTAAACTTGAAGCCCATCGCGGAACGATTATTCCTTCCTTTAGAGCCAAATAAAAATTTGCAATTCGTGCCACATGATCCGACCCATCATGCGTGATAGGAAGTCCCGGAGTAATTAAAGATAGTATCGGTAAAATACCTGCAATAAGGAGCCAAATCCATATCGGAATTTTCCGTAACAACGTCATGGATATACCCTCTTTTCAAGTATGATGCCATTATATATAGTTTTTTTCCAAACAGTTTCCCCTCCCTGCACCACCGTTTCAAGCCATCCTTTTTGTCTCCATGGTTGACCATTATCCGGTTCTATCAACAGATATGCAATTCCATGTTTTTCTTTTCCCGGAACGTAACCATACCGCTTTTTTCCATAGGTCATAAATAAATAATCATATGCGTATGTATAAATAGGAGGAACAAAAATAAATTCAGAAAACGGCTGACCGGCCGCGTCGGTATACATCATATCTATAACTGCTTTCTTTGCCCTCACTTTATCTATGACATTTGTGTCTTTTATATCTATTGTGTACGAAACATATTGTCGAAATACGGAACCAAATGCCACTGTCGCGATGAATACTGCACAAAGCAGAACGCCGACGTTTTTGATAATAGATTGCTTTCTCTGCCTCCACAGCGCTGTCATGCAGATAACAAAAAATAGAATATAGCCGATGCGCGTATGAGTCAGATAATAATCCCATACTGTATTATTGAGCAGTAAAAATCCTGCCCATGTGGTTACGGTCATGAGAAGTATAAACCAAAGAAATTGTCTTTGTTTCTTCTCTTTCACGAGCAGTGCACCTAGACCCACAATCGGTAGAATAATCTTAAGCACCACCATTTGTTTTGCCCATGGTATCCACCCAAATTCATAGGTGAATGTATTATAAAAATTATTCCAATAATCAAATGTATGGTTAGCCAGGCGTAAAGGATCAAGAATCGGTGTATGAACACCGGTAGAGTCACCGATCGTCACATAGGAAATGGCACTTCGTACCGCCATAAAATTATGCCGCAGTTCAAAAAACGCCATAGGACTATACGCAATGATTAATGCAAAAAAAGACCACGCATACACCTTCCAATCCGAAATTCTATATACAAGAGGTATGGCAAGAAGTACAGAAACTGTAAGTGGGACAGCAACTCCCAGTTGTGAATGATATGTAAATCCTGCAAGAAACACAGCTAGTGGTGCAAACAGAATCGGTTTTTTTGGTATCTGATAGACACAGTATATGGAAAGCAATACAAAAATAGTAATAGGATGACTGCTCCAGATAAATCGCGATTGCGACACAATAAGTGGAGAGACAGTTACAAAAAATGTTGCAAGAACTGCGCCAACTTTTCCACACAATTCATAGCCAAATTTAATAGAAAAAAGAATCGCAAGCACGCCAAACAACACCATAAACACTTCTGCTCCAATAGGGTTTCCGCCAAAAAGAATATATGAGAGTGCGATAAGATAAAAGTATCCCGGTCCATGAAAAATGCCATTAATACCAGCCACTCCGGAGCCTGCCTCTGCTCCGATTAACGTCAGTTTGTGATTCTCTACTATATTATATGCAGCCAGAAAATCTCTCCCATGGTCAAGCCCAAACAGAAAATTTCCATTAAACAATTCTACACTCCGAAGAAATATACCCCAAACAACTATACAAATAATCAGCCCTATATACAGTCTGTTTGTTCCAGTCTGTTGAAAAGGAACAGTGGGTTGCAGCTCTTTTTTTATTTTTTTATGTTGTTTCATAGAATACATTTGATATTATCTATCCGCGATACTAAACGATTTTTTGCCGTTTAGATATGTAAACTCTTTGATGTTCGGATGTGGGATCTCGTTTGGTGCTCCTACATATAATATACTCCCATCCTTCACTTCATTATCCCAACGAATAGGTCTGAATTCATATCTATCAAATGCAACGCGAACGTCTCCCCCATATATACCACCTGTTCCACCGCGGGAGAGATATGATGATGGATTATACGCCGTATAAAAGAGGAAAAATATATACGACTGATCCAATGAAGTTGAAACAACTACTTTTTTGTATGCACTCTTATGCCCCTCGGTATACGCAACAACATGGGCGTATCCATATTGCCAATCTTCAGAGACCTCCGCATCCATGTGGACATAGTACATGGTGAAATAATAGATACATCCATAGACAACTGAAACAATCACAAGCGCACCGGCAATTTTTTGGATGGCAGATGAATATGTTTTAAGGAGATACAAGGTATACACAAGTCCCATTGAAACAAGTAGTTGAAACGTCGGCAGAAATGTAAGAGTTCTCACCCCATGCGGCAACCCGGTAGTTACAGATGCTGCAACTGGTGCGATAAGTATCCATCCGATGATGATAGCCGCCGTGCGCCAATGAATATAATTGAGTAAAAAGACTATACCAATAAGCAGGAATGGCAATTCCCATAGATACATCATCCCCATACTCGGTGCATGATGCCTCGGATTATCTCCCGCTAAAAACAGCCACTGTACTGAAAAGTGAGACAAATATCCTGACACGACTGTACGAACCCAAACAAATCGTCTGTTATCAAACAATACACCCAGTTTATTACCATTTTTCTGATCCTCTTCGAGCTTATGAATGGAACGATTCAGCATGGTTACCTGATTTGTAAATGAACTTGTTCCTTTGAGCCTCGCGACGGTTGCATCATCTGTCATACTGCGAACGAGTGGGACAAGGCAGACAGCAATAATAGCTATTGAGAATACTGTATATTTTATGTGGTTTTTTTCAAATAATTCTTTTCGAAATAGAGCTGCTAAAAGCAGTCCCATAAGTGGTAAAAATACACGTTCACTATGATACGCATACATGCCTAACGAAAATAAGAATGCGGAAACAGGCAATAGTACACGTTTGTTCAAACTCATTAAAAAGATAGTGATAGCCCATATTTGAATCGTCAGACCAATATTTGCTTCAAATGCAACACGGGAGAATTGAAGATGCCATGGTGAAATAGAAAGAAGAGCCATTGAAAATAGCGGTATGTGACGCTGATACTGCGTAAGAACCGCTATGATTTCTTTACTCCCTGTATGTTTCTTTGCAAGAACAAGTAACTCAAAAGTCAAATAAAACACACCAACGACAGCAAGTATTCCCATGATTGCCGATGGAAGCCGAACTGCAAACACATTGAGTCCAAATAGCGCAACAGATGGAACCGCCATGTATGCATACACCGGCGGCTTATAATCCCCGAATGACCGTATAGATGTTGGCAGCCTCGTCCCATATTCATCCCTGCCTGTATGTAGAAGTGTATACGCATTATATCCAAGAGCAGCTTCGTCCCAATCGGGGCTTATAGGGACAGCACCCAATTGATATAAACGAAGCACAGCAGACACTATGAGGATAATCCAAAACATCATTGAACGTTTTTTCATAATGCCACATCTCCTGAATCAAATATGACTAATTTAGCAACGCCATTAAGCAATGTTACTGTATCAAGTACTCTGACCCCTTTAGGCACTTCAGTCGCATCCCAGACATACAATGTACGATCGGAAAGATCAGTAGGCAGTACATCTTTAAATATATATTTCCCAAACCCATCAACATGATAAAAACCGGCCGAGTCAGTATAGGATTTCTTCGACTGCAAAAATTCTATTGGGTCAGTTTTTGTATAAAAGGCTGTATACATATATGGCCTTCCGATGGAATCGGTTATGACCACATGGGAATAGTTTCGTTGAATAGGTAGTATTTTTTGGATAGCTTGTTTATATCCATATTGCCATTCACCGGAATACTCCACCCGGTAATGTGCATAATACTCATGCAGATAATACCCAACCTGAAAAATATATATCAATGAAAGAAGAAGCACTGCTGCATGTGCCAATTTCGTACGTCTACGATGTATAGAGGTAACAAGTGTAAAAATTCCAAATGCTATGAAGATATGCCATGTAGGCAACGAATTAAGGATTCGAAGTGCATGAGGTGTTTCCCGTGCTGTTGCCGCCGGGACGATTGCGGCAAGGAGCCAGAACAGAAGGAGTGCTGCCTGTGTCGGAAACGCTAAGAGCATAGTGAAAAATCCTATGAGAAGAAGCGGCGCTTCTATTATATAGAGTTCACCCGTATCCTGTACGGAAAATTTCGGATTACCATCACCCTTGATAAATAGAAATTCAGGCTGCAGGTTATCTGTGAAATGCATAAAATAACTACGGATAAATCCCACTCTTCTGTTATTAACCAGAAGAGATAGAAGCGAATTTCCCGTACGTGATGTGCGCTCATTCGCCTGTGTAATAACAGATGTATCCGTAAATATATTTACCTCCGCAAACCGCAACCGCGCTTCCTTTGAGACGAGGTGTGGAAGTATCGGTAACATACACACAATTGCAATCGCTACACCGGTAATAAACAATTTATATTGTTTTTGAATATTCCGAGCGATATAAAGTAATAATGCTATGGACAGCAAAGGTACAAAATACCTTGCACTGTTAAATGTATAAATAGCAGCCACAAATGGCAGCCACATATAGATATATCTACTCCTCACATGGCGTGACGATAGAATGAACCAAACACCAAGCAGCACAAAAAATAACGCGACATTTGCTTCAAACCCACCGCGTGAAAGGTTCACATGCCAGGGTGAAATAGAGAGCAGTGCTGATGATAGAAGCGCTATATTATTTTTTTGTGAGTATGTAGAAAATAATTCCAAAACAACAAAATACGTAAGAAGAATACTGAGTGTCCCAAATACAGCGGCAGGAAGTCTCACTGCCAAATCAGTGAGTCCGAATAGAAATACAAATGGAACGGCACTATATATAGCAAGCGGGGGTTTGTAATCGCCATACGCTATAAATGAATCAAGCGGAAGGAATCTGCCATGCTCATCTTTTCCTGTTTTGAGGATACTATACGCGTTATACCCAATAGATACTTCATCCCAAGACAAAGAAGGAGGATTTTCTGCGACGTGATACGTGCGGATAAACAATCCGAATATAACAATACCTGCCAGAAGAAGAAATCTTTTCATAAATCCCTATAAATAGTATCATAGAAGCACTATACATGAGTACTAATCCTTCGAAATTACGCGCTGTTTTCCCAATTATTGTCCTTATTGTTATCGTCCTTGGATTTTTTTATAAAACACTTTTTTTAGGAAAATATCCGTTCCCGGGTGATCTTTTGCTTACCCAATATGGACCGTGGAGGCATCAGTCATATGACGGATATGTGGCCGGCGCCATACCGACAAAGAACCAGTATTTTGATGTGATACGTGAACTGTATCCATGGAAAACGATTGTCATTGATCAAATAAAGAAAGGAAACATACCTTTTTGGAATCCGTACAATTTTTCGGGAAGTCCATTACTGGCAAATTATCAGGCGCAGGTATTTTACCCATTTTCGATTTTGTATCTGTTATTTCCGCAGCTTACAGCATGGTCTCTGATGGTTATCCTTCAACCTATATTGGGTGTCATATTCATGTATCTGTTTGCTGTCGAGTTAGGGTTTTCAACTATTGCCGCTATGCTTGCTGCGTTACTGTTTAATTTTTCCGGGTTTGCAAGCGTTTGGATGGAATTCACAACTGTATGGCATACGATTCTCTGGTTACCACTTCTTTTATATATTGTCGAACGAGGAGTTAAAAAATCATCATTTTCGCTTTCAGAAAAGATTGTATTTATATTAGCAGGAGTATCTTCGGTTACGGGCGGTCATCCGCAGGATTTTATAAACACATTTCTATTTGTTTGCATCTATACAGTGGCACGCATATTCGGTGATAGAGATATGACAGTCGCGCAAAAAAAATCTTTTTTCTTTACGAAAATTTGCACATTATTTCCAATTCCTTTTTTTCTGACTCTACCGCAACTGTTACCCACTATAGAACTATTTAAAACCTCCGCACGTGTCACGCATGATTATGTAAATATTATTCAAAACATGTTGGTTCAGTGGTGGCAACTCCCTCTTCTTGCAGTTTCAGATTTCTTTGGAAACCCTGCTACAGGATCAAGTATCACTGGTGACTACGTCGGCAAAACGCTATCTATAGGAGTCGTGGGTTTTGTCCTGTCGGTTTTTTCATTGTTCAATACAAAAAAATCATGGCAACAGAAATTTTTCTTAGGAACAGCGGTGGTTATATTGTTATTAACCATACGAACACCTCTGAGTGAATTATTTTACCGATTCCCATTGCCTGTATTATCAACAGGAACCCCAACCAGAATTCTGTTTCTTTTAGCGTTTTCATTATCTCTTTTTGCAGGATTTGGATACGATTATCTTAAAAAACAACCAGGCAAAAAGTTGATTGCACCGATAGCACTCTTGTGGGGAATATTCTGCATATTGTGGTTCGTTGTACTCACCCATCCTCATACTGCCATGACTCCGGAAGTTGTGAGCATCATAAAACGGTCAATGTTGTTTGCAACTGCTTTTTTATTCGGAACAATTGTATTGATACTATCCTCCAAAAAAATACGCATTGCTCTACTTCTTATTATCCCCCTTTGTACAATTGAACTGGCATATGGCTTTTTAAAATTCAATCCGTTTGTGCCGGCAACGTTTGTATTCCCGGAAAATTCACTGGTACAATTTCTCCAAAATCAGAAAGGCGTTAGCAGGGTGTGGGGATATGGATCTGCGGAAATGGAGGCAAATTTTGCTACACAGGTCGGACTATACTCTACAGACGGAACTGATCCATTAAACCTAAAATGGTATAACCAGTTTATCCAGGCCTCAAAAGACGGCCATATACCAACTACGTTCACACGAAGCACGAGATCTGATGCAAAACTTGCCACCGGATACGGAGAAAAAGATTTGCCGGGCAATCCATATAGGCTCAAACTCATGGATCAACTTGGCGTAAAGTATGTCATAGACAGAGTAGATAACCCGAAGGATGATACGACATTTGACACAACTCGTTTCAAACCCGTTTGGCAAAAAGATGCATGGACTGTCTATGAAAATTTGCATGCAGCACCCCGAACATTTGTAACAGGAGATTTACACTTTTATGATACTGAAAAAGATTTTGAACAGATATTTTTTTCACCTTCATTCATAACCGGTTCTTCTGTTCTTATAGAATCTATATATAAAAATGATTTTCGTGATGTAGTATCCGGCACAGGCTCGGCCGAACTACTATCTTATTCACCAAATACCGTAACAATCCATACGCATACCAATACAGAACAGGTATTATTTTTAAGTGATGCATATGATCCGAATTGGACAGCAACAATAGATACACACGAAACTCATGTATATAAAATGACCTATGCATTCAGAGGTGTGATTATCCCGAAAGGCGATCATACAGTCATATTTACATATCGTTCAAACTCATTTATGAAAGGCACGATTATAAGTGTACTTACAGGGGTTTTACTCTTTATGGTATATGGGTCTCACACGTTTTTTTCTAAAAAATCCCGTCATGGAAAAACGATATAATGTATTTTTCGGCATAAGTGTTTGTATATCACTCGCCATTATTGCATCGTTGGTATTTCATAGCGGCTTGTACATAACACATGACGGTGTCAATCATGTGGCGCGTTTTGTCGCGTATACCCGAGCATTCGCAGAGCTTCATATCCTTCCCCGTTGGGCCGGGTATCTGAACTATTCATACGGTTCTCCCGTGTTTATTTTCTTTTACCCGCTCCCAGGTTATATTGCATCTTTTTTGTCACTGTTTATAAAAAATCCCGAAAGCATTTTTAAAGTTATTTCAGTTCTGGCATTTGTAGCATCCCCTATCACCTTCTATTTGTGGATACGAGAATTTGTGCAAAAACAGTATGCCATGGCAATAAGTATGATGTATGGATTTTCGTTGTATCATGTGGCTAATCTTCTTGTGCGCGGAGACGTTGCTGAACTTGTAAGCATTACCTTTATCCCCCTTCTATTTTTATATATCGATGCAAAAAAGCAGACCATACATACTGTAGTCTTAGGAGGCATCATGTATGCGTTCACAATTCTTTCACATAACGGCATAAGCCTTCTGTTTTCTCCTATTATATTCATATATATGCTTATAAAATTTGCGGGAACAAAACAGATAAAATCAGCGATTTCTTATATAGCTATGATATCCTTCGGATTATCGTTATCTGCATTTTTTTGGGTACCGGCACTCCTTGAGAAAAAGTATACAAATATTACCCTGTTTACGGGAGATTTCTATTCCGGCAATTTCCTGCACGGATTTGCACCTGTGTTTGCTCCCTGGGGATTTGGACCGGATGTAAATGCGCCGGGAGGATTCGCACCTCAACTTGGTATAGTTCCAGTTGTTATATGCGTTATATGCATAATCCGCCTTCTCTCTATAAAAAAGCTTGATCGTGAAGCATTATTCTGGACTGTCGTTTTGTTACTCAGCACACTGATGACTATGCCAATATCTTCGATCGTATGGAATCGTATCCCATTTTTAAAAATCATACAGTTTCCATGGCGGTTTATGGCAATTGCAAATTTTGCATTATTTGCATCACTATCTTTTTATGGAAAGAATCTGAAACTCAAGGTTTTTGGTATCCCTATGTTGTTTATAGGACTTACACTTGTCAGCACTCTCCCTGCTCTTCGTGTTGCCGGATATGAATACAGACCGGTCGGGTTTTACAAAAATTTTCCCAACACAACATACTTTCACGGTGAAGCAACCACAGTATGGTCAACCGGTGATTTTTCCACATATCCGAAAGCTCCTGTTGAAGTGGTTTCAGGAACTGCAACTATATCGGGATTCACAAAATCAAATACCAGACATATGTACACCGTTACGTCAGATACAGAGACGAATATTGTCGATAACACATTGTATTATCCCGGCTGGCAGGTCAAAGAGAATGGAACTAAACTTCCAATAGAATTTCAAAATGCCAATCATCGGGGTCTTATAACCTATACGCTTTCAAAAGGTGTACATGCCATAGACGTATCGTTTCATGAAACGCCACTGCGTCTGGCGTCAGATATAATAAGCGGTATAATGGGTACAGCGGTCATAGCATATATGACGTGGAAATTATTTAAGGATGCGCATTCATAAGCAAATTTATATATCGCTTTTCTGTATTGTATTGTTGGGGGGTATACTTCGTTTTTGGCACCTCGGAATTAACCCTGTTGGCTTTCATCGTGATGAAGCGTTTTTGGCATACAACGCATATTCAATTCTAAAGACCGGTAAGGATATGAGCGGGAATGTGTTGCCAGTTCATTTGCAATCTTTTTTCTGGAGCCCGGCGGGATATTCCTATGCAAGTATTCCATTTATCAGCATCTTTGGGCTGAGTGAATTTTCCGCCAGATTTGCATCCGCGCTGTTTGGAACACTCAGTATAGTGCTGACATTTTTCCTTGTTCGATTGCTTCTGTTGATAGAACTTAATATCAAAGATACTGCACAAAAGTTAGCCGGGGAATTACGGAATACTGATGCCATATCACTTCTCTCTGCCGGTGTTCTTGCCATATCTCCATGGCATATAAATGCATCACGCATTGGTATAGAAATTACTCTTGTTGTATTACTGCTTATCTGTGCGACTCTTCTATTTCTCTACTCTATTCGATCAAAAAGCCTAGTGTATCTTATTTTTTCTGTGGTAATGTTTGCACTGACGTATACAGTGTATCAAGCGCCCCGTGCATTTGTTCCGTTTATATTTCCTCTCCTGGTGTACCTTTATAGAAAACATATCGCGAAAAGATATCTCGTATTTTCAGGAATTTTGTATGTCCTCTGTATTGTTTTGCCGCTTTTATTCATCATCAAATCTCCTATTCTCTCTTTACGTATCCAGTCGTTAAGTGTATTTAAATCTCCTCATGCACAACTCAAGGTTGATGAGGCAATACGGGAAGATGGGGGTAAATTTGTACCTTCTAAATTCACGAGACTCCTTCATAACAAAGCTATTGGATATGGGAACGAGATTATCAATAATTATGTTTCACATTTCTCTTTTGACTTTCTCTTTCGCGATAAAGCATTACCCACCCGTATGACCATATTCGGAGCAGGAAATCTCTATATGGTTGAACTTATATTTATTCTGTTAGGTATATATATAATCGTAACGAGACGATCGAGATATCATTTGCTTATCGGTTTGTGGATACTTATAGCCCCCATTGGAAGCGCTTTAACGTATGATGATGTCCCAAATATGCAACGGACGCTACTAATGCAGCCTGCATTATCAATTCTGATCGCATTTGGGATATATGCACTGTGTGAAAAAATGCGCTCTGTAAAATACTTGATGGTTCCTATGCTGTTTCTTACCATCGTGTACCTGTTTAATATGGTTCAATATCTGGATGCATATTATATTCATCAGCCTATACAAAGCGCACAGTTTCGAAATGCAGGATATAGCGAACTTGTGAGTGAAATTGCAAAGCAAAAAGATACGTATAAAAAAATTATTATCACAAATGCTGAATCTGCTCCTTCTGTATTTTTTCTCTTTTTCACGGCCTACGACCCCGGCAGGTATCAGAAAGAATCAATAAATACAGATAAAAATAAATCCGACAGCATTAATTTTTCTATGTATGAATTTGAAAGCGATGATTGTCCGCTTAACACACGTTTAGGATTTAAAAAAGGCATGCCATATACTCCGAAGGCATTGACGGATACTGATCTACATTCGCTTTTTGTACAATACCGTGGTTGTCCTGTAGCGACACAATCTGCAGAGCTTCTGCGCACTGTCTACCAACCGAATGGTCAGGAAGTATTTCAGATACTCAAACCTTTATGAAACAATACTTATACACACATAGAATTCTTATTGCCATACTGATACTTGCCGCGGCCTTTCGTTTTGTACTTTTGGATTCTGTTCCGACAGCCATAACAGGTGATGAGCTTATTTACCCCACAACAGCCCGATCTATGGCATTAACAGGCCACGATATAACCGGCAGATGGAATCCCCTTTCTGTGTTCGCATTCCGTTACCCGCCCGGTGAACTGCAGGCGGAACTCCCATATTTCATTCACTTGATAGCCGATTCCTATTTGCCGTTCTCTCTATTTGCCTATAGGTATGCATTTGCACTTATGAGTATCGGTATTGTCGCTATCATGTATCTGATTGCAAAAAAACTGTTTGGAACGAGTGCAGCCATATTCACCGGTCTTTTGGCCGCAATAAACCCATGGCTCATCGTTATGGGAAGAACGGGATATGAATCTACCCCTGCAACATTTTTTTATCTACTCGGGCTATATATAGTTATCACAAATCCGGAGAAACTGTTATACGCATTCCCTCTGTTTATATTGGGATTTTATTCATATATTGGTACAAAAATTTTATTTATTCCGTTTATTATCCTTGCACTCATCGTATCAAAGTTGGTAAACAAAAAACTTTCGTCCAGATCCGTATTGATCATGTGTATACTGGCGGTTGTGTTTGTAGGATTTTTTATGAGTCAACTGAAACTGTCAGGCCAATCGCGGTTATCTGATATTCTCTTACCCACGTCACCTGAATTTGCAAAACAAGTAGACAGTATACGGAAAATTTCCATTCCCTCTCCTCTTTTATCTCTTATGGTAAATAAAGCAACACTGTTTGGAGAACACCTTTTGCATAAACTATTTAGAATATTCTCCGCATCATATTTATTTGCCGATGGAGATAATTTTTTCCTGCAGGCACGACATAGTTTCTTCTATCCTGTCGAGGGCATTGTTATTATATTGGGATTCGGTGCATTATTTGCTTCCAACCTAAGCATGTTTATTGTGCTTTTGGGTTTTATTATGCTGGGTGCACTTCCTCATGTTATTCATAGAACAGAATCGGATTTTTCGGGACATCTGGCACTTATGTTCCCGTTCATCATCTTTATACTTGGATACGGTCTTTCATTTATATATACGCATACGGCAAAAGTACAACGACATGTTGTATTACTTATATACTTCGTTGTATATGCTCTTAGTGTGGGTAATTTTATACTTGTGTACTTTTACCAATTACCGCTGCAGGGAGCCGGAGATTTTCACATGAGAACACTATCGAAATATCTGAACCTGGCCCGAACGAAAGAAAAACCGGTAATTGTATACTCCACACAGGGAAGCGACATATTCAAAAAATATCTGGTCTATGCAGACAGGATTACCCCTGAAACCATACAGGTACTTTCAATTCCAATGAAACCGGATAGCCCGATTACATTTGATGGAATCACGTTTACATCCTGTGATAATTCAATTGATCCGGCAAGTTCAAGTGCTGTTCACATTGTAAGTAGTCTCTGTGGATTTCCGGCCAAACAGACAACTACATATACAAAACTATCCAGACTTTCCGATGGTGGAACAATATTTGATATATACAATAACGATGTCTGCAATAGGGATACTTTATCTACATATCCTCATGGTATAACCCTAAAGGACTTTGCAGTGGAATCTATGTCAGCTGAGACTTTCTGTAGAATATTTATAAGTAAGTGATAGTAATATATATACTTGTCATTCCCGCGAAGGCGGGAATCTAGGGGTTATAGAAATATTACTGGATCCCCGATCAGGTCGGGGATGACATATCACATTTATACGATCTATTTTCTCGAGGATTCAAAAACAACAATAGACGTTTTGCCATCCAGATAGTGGAAAGAACGTATAAAATCTTTTCTATTGGAAAAATCATCCGGATCCCCAACCATGAGGATATTTGGTGTGGCAAAATCTTTTTGTTGGTCTATGCGGCGAAATTCGAATTTGTCATACTTGTTTATCTCTGAACTCCAGCTCCCGGACCTGGTCCCACCTTGTGCAAGATATGTTGCTGGATCATATTGTGAATAATACAACATAAATGCATATGGCCATTCAAGTTTGGTTGAGACAATAATTTTATCGTAGCTGTCTTTGACAGATTCCAGATATTCTGACATTTCTTTATATGAATACTGCCAATGAGCTGACCTCTCATGTGGAACATGAATCATGTACTGATGGAAAAAAACAAATCCTTCAAAACCAATCAGAAGACTCACCAGTATATACAATCCTGTTTTTTGCAGTATGCCGGCTTGTTTCGTTATATACGTGAGTATTCCTGATAATCCAAATGCGGTAAGAAAGATGAGTCCTACAGAAAGTCCCAATGTGCGGATAGCATGCGGAGCATCCCAAGTGATAGATGCGGGAAGTGGTGGTATAAGAATCCATAAGAGAATTGCGGCTATTGTTGTCTTCCTTTGTGTAACAAAGAGGATATACAGTCCCAAAAGCATGCATGGAAGCATCCACAGATATATAAGCCCGCTAAATATTGAACTTTCCTGTTTGTGTCCTGTGCCATATAAAAGAAAGTCTGCAGAAAAATGAGAAAGATATGCCCGTGCAATAATCTGAAACCCGGAAAATATTGGAGAGTCATGAATAATACGTCGTGGTATGTTTATACCAAGAGTTCCATCATATGCCATTTCTTTTTCGTTTATCTCAAGAAGTTCACTGGAATGGGATAAAAAATTAGTTCCGGAGAATCTGATCGCAGCGGTTGAGGACATAAGGTCTCTGACAAGAAAACCTCCGACAAGTATGCCCGGCAGCAGGATATACAACAGGGTTTGTCTTGATTTCAAGATTTCCTTTATGTGAATAAGAAAGAGGGATGCCCCGATCAGAGGTGCAACTGCACGAAAGCTCAAATAGGTATAGGATGCGATACCAAATACAAGGACAGATATGGATAACAACGCTATATCTTTTCTTAGACCTCGTAAGAATACGATTATCGCGAGTAGCGTGAGAGACAGCGCAACATTTGCTTCTGATGCCATACGGGAAAACATAACATTCCATGGCGTGATCGCAATGACAAAGCTGGCGGTAAGTGCAATGTCTTTTTTTCGGGAAAGCTCCATTGCAAGTATATAGAGTAGATATATAGCAAGAATACCAAATAGAAGTGACGGTAAACGGATTGCAGTATTATTATATCCAAAAATTTTTATGGAGACGGCTGTCATATACACATAGACCGGCATTTTATAATCATCGAGTGAACGAAAATAGAGTGGCATAACAGTGCCAAATTCGTCTTTGCCTGTTTTGAGGATGGAATATGCGTTATACCCGATTGATACTTCATCCCAATTTAAGGAAGGAGGATTTTGATTAAAGTGATAGACCCGTAAAAAAATACCAATAGCAAGAATACACAAAAGAAGCGCATGCGATTTTATAAACCGCATAAATGAATATCTGATTTGCCTATTCATAGCATTACTCCACACCTAAGCTGGCATCGTCCTTTTTCCATAACTTCGACTGATTACTCCGTGCTACCCATATACGTGGAAGCATACCAATTGCACGGATATATCCCTGAACCATAAGCATGTCTCCCGATACTGTGGCTTGCACTAACCGAATTGGTGTCCAAAATATATGTGACAGAAGAATAGATACATTTGACACATTTTTCCAGATAAATACAAACTGGTTACGGTATACAATGCGTTTAACATCTGTGGGGGTAAATTCGCGTTTAATTTTACCTTCCTCATGATAATGGTTCACTACACTTTTTGGTTCAAACACGATATTCCATCCCGCTTTACGTGCACGATATGACAGATCAATATCTTCCCAATAAAATGGATTATAAAGGACATCCATACCTCCCAGTTTTACCCACATAGACCTTCTGAACGCGCCGCTGCCACCGGATACCCATGCGGTTGTAGTACCCTCATCTACTTCACCTTTGCTATGTATAAAATATCCTTTGGTCCAACGGGCTAACCCGCGTCCACGAAGAACAACCCCATTTGCCTCCGGGCTTTTTTCCAGACAACCGACAGCAAACATGTCCGGATGTTCAAAATGAGATAAGAGCGGTTTTAAAAATCCCTTTTCCGGTTCTACATCGGTGTTCAGAAGTATGACGATATCCCCTGTCGCTTTTGCAACGCCCGCGTTAACATTTGCGGCAAAGCCTTCACGTTTGTTTCTTTCTACCACAACAACCTTTGGAAAATTCTTTTTGAGATAGGTGACTGACCCGTCGGAAGACATATCATCTGCGACCACGATCTCGGCACCGGGTGCGTTATCTATAACTTTCTGGAGATGTTTTTCCATGAGGTATACACCGTTCCAGTTTGGGATGACGATGGAGACTGTGAGAGTGGAGTTTGTTTTCTTCATGTACCTATTATCTCATGTAATACCTATGAAAATAAAGTAAAATACACATATGGCAGGAAAACGAAAACAGAGTATAGAAAAACCCGACATACCGAAGCGCTCTTCATATGCGCACCTGATAGTTCTTGGGCTTATTTTTTTAGCACACCTCTTTTTCCGATTCTATAACCTGGAAAAGTGGGCATCTTTTAACTGGGACCAGGTGGATAATGCCTGGGCTGCCGCAAAAATATTGATAGGACATAAATACCCGCTTGTCGGTATGGTTGCCAAACAAAATAGCGGTATGTATATAGGGCCTCTGTATTATTACCTGGTTGCCATCGTGTATAAGATCACAGACTTGAACCCGATAGCAGCACCTATTCTTGCTGCCGTCACATCGTTGTTTAGCTTTGGGATTATTTATACAGTTACGAAAAAACTTTTTTCACCATGGGTCGGAGTATGGGCCACGGCGATTTATACGTTTTGTGCATATATTACAGGTGCTGAGCGCTCACAGTGGCCTGTTAATTTACTACCTGCGTTTTCTGTGTTGATTCTCTATTATCTCTATAAACTTCTGACCGATCACCCAAAATACAGTATATATCTGGCAGTTGTCATGGGATTATTTTTTCATATTCACTTCACTGCGATTTTTTACCCGATGATAGTCCTGTGTACATCTCCGTTTTTAAAATGGGATAAAGAACACCTAAAATATTATGGTATTTCACTTGTGATATTTTTCCTGTTTTTCGTCCCGCAGATTGTCTATTATTCACAAGCTGCTCATGCAAAAAGTGTCAATAATTACTCAGGATATTTTGCCACCTATTATCACGGATTTCACATACGAAGAGTTCTCCAACTGGCACCTGATGCATTTATAAAATTTCAGTCAATTATGCAGGTGCCATATGAGAAACTGAAACTGGCAATGTTTTTCTATGTTCCTGTATTTTTCTTAGCACTCATTCGTAAGGATAAAAGCAAAAAGACAATGCTTCTATGCTTCGTAACCGCGCTGTGGTTTGTAATCCCATGGTTTGTATTTTCCACATATAAGGGTGAACTGACTGATTATTATTTTTCATCTACACTCTATGTAGCCATCATGATTCTTGCGTGGTTTAGTAACGAACTGTGGATGCGAAAAAATACACTTATCAGACTCGGTTTACTCGTGTTTTGGGGATATTTTGCAGTAGCAAATTACTATCAGTTTATGGGAAGCGATAATAAGCAGGAATTCAAAAAGAATTTTATATTTGCACAGCAGGAAGCAGAGGCTGGCCGCTACATAAACTTCGCCGATGGCGACCCCAAATCATACATGTACTTCTACCACATGTATAAACTCAAAAAGCCTTTACCATATAAGCTCTAAGGTAGACTATTTAATCTTGCAAATAGCAAAAACACCCTCACGTTACATCTTTTAAAAGATAACCATTCTACTGGTCGGAGAGTGCGTTTGCACGAACAAAAAACCGCGGGAAATATTCACATTGGCATGTAAGTAGTCTTTACTGCGGTTCTGCAGTGGGTGTTGAGTTTGGAGGATTAACCCCGACCGTGGTAACGGGAACACCGAACTCATCAGAGAATACGTGTTTGTGAGGAGCGGCATCTCCTGTGTTTTGAACCAAAATATCGTACACGAAGGTCAATCGCTGCCCCTTTGCATGCAATTCGTTAATCAGATTAGATTCAGTCAGAGGCTTCTCCTCAACTGTTGCTGAACCAATACCGATTGCATGATTATAGTATGCCCACCCATCTAAAAGAGTCTGAGAAAATCCTTCAATCGCGAATGACTCTTCATACTGATAATCCTTGGTGATCAAAAAACCAGGAGCGGTCCCAGTGTGGAGGTGGTCATCCATCGTATCAGTCTTCCATCCATTTAAAGTTTCATACTCACAGATTAGTGAAACATCTGCGTGCATGTTCTCAATATAGATGGTTTTCCCAACAGGCGCGCTTATGACCTTTGCCTTGATATCCAACGACTTCGGGGTGGTGATGTGCCATTGTGACGTGTCATACTCCGTCGAATAGCTTGTTTCAATGATGACATCGCCGTCGGGTGTCTGGAGAGTATGTTGGAATGTTACAGCTCCAGTCGCGAATTCATTATCGAGCATCTTGATAGGCTTCATTTCAGGGGCGGCTGCCGGACCGCATCCTGCTATGAGAACAGAAAGTGCTATCAATACATAAACAATCTTGGGCATTTTCATTATTTACTCCGTTTTTTAATTTTCTGAACAAATCGCCAATGTGAATTAAGCCAGCCTGTCAAAGCACTAACATGCTCTCACAGGCTGACTAAATAATTCCGCAATTTTAACGTGCTATTTTATACAAATATAATGTTAACCCCGCTAATGGGACTTCATAATATTTGGTGCAAGAATTATACAGTAAAAATGCCTAATTGTCTATACTATAGGCTCTAATAAAGCGCCTTGAGATAAAAAAGAATATTTGCAAAAAAAGACATATCAGCACTGGATGCTGATAATGGCAACTGCTTTTTAGACACACCAACGGCGATCCAAAATCATACATGTATTTCTACCACATGTATAAACTCAAAAAGGAATTGCCCTATAAACTCTAATTCTCTTATTACTGGCAAATAAATTTCCTTAGGAATTTAAATTTGCATTTTTATTTTAGAATATCTGGATTCCAAATTTTAATCGCATGTTTTGCAAATAGACTTTGCCTTTCTTTGATTGTTTCTACCGTGAAATCAGAATATTTTAATAATTCTAATGTTATTTGAATTCCAATTTCTTTTGTGTAGTAATCCCTTTTGTATATAAATTCTTTCATGCCAGCTTCTCTATTTAATGGCTCAGATAATAAAGTCAGATTTCCTAATCTTTCGACATATTCATCTTTATCTATCCAATCTAGTTTTTGGGCTAAAATATGCTCCAACGTTGCTTTTTCTCTATCTGGGGGAGTTGATTTACCATCGTTATACGAATCTTCTATTTTCAATAATACATATTTTGCTACCTTATGATTCTCTGGTATATATTCATTAAATAAAGCTAAAAAAGTTTCATCAGATATTTTCTTACTTTGTATATTTAATATTCCAAGAATTTTATCGATTGAAACACCTTTTTTAAGATCCTTAGCAAGATCATAGTAAACAGACTCTAGAATTTTTGAGTCTTTTTTACATACTGTACTATGTCTAAAGGTTAGAATTTCAACTGCTCTACATAATTTTATGAAATCGGATTCTGACAGAATATGTTTTCCTATCAGTAAGAGTGGATAGCATCTAGTTGCACCTAATACTTTCAGATTTACAAGCACTTCTTTTTCTTTTCCTCTTAATTGGTCTGGCTTAATTAAATATGAGTAAGCTAGCGCATTTTCTTCTAATTTCGATAGAAAACTATTCTTTTGTATGTTGATAACTTTATTAAACCAATCCATAAGAGCTTTTCGGGGAGGTGGATTTTTTTCATCTGAATATGCCCAACAATAGTGAAGCAAGAAGCTTTTAATTGAGCCTTCACCTAATAGTTCAGTAATATCGTCTACTCTTTTTGCATCGTCGTCAGGAGGAAATATAGGATTAGATGATAAAGCGCAAATACGATTTTTTAATAAATCTGCTATCGATAAGTCCATTCCACGATCATTTAATGTTTCAAAAAACAAATAGACATCGCTGTCATTTTCAACTTGAACATCTATAAAATTTAATTTCATTACCCGATCTAATATAAATGTAGTTATGCCAGAAACCCCCTCAGTGTTTTTTAATTCTTCAAGTTTAGATACAAAAAATTTTTTTACTTTTTCCAATCTTTGCCATGACGCATACTTCCTTTTAGCTATATAGTCGCCGCCTGTAAGTAACGCCTCGAATTTTAACTTATCTCTTTTGCTTAATGTCAGCGTGAACTCTGCATTTTTTTCAAGTGGCCCTTTTTGATGGATATATCCATTTTGTATCTCGATTCCTTCTTGTGATCCCTCTCCAAAAACTTCAACAACAGCTCGTAATAATAATATAAGTGTTGCTAATCTTTGTTGCCCATCAACTATTTCATATTCACTATCTTTTTTTTGCCTCAATATTAATATGCCAAGAAAATATGAGGGAGTATTATTTCTAATATCTTCCCATAGCTCCGATGCTTGATCTAACTCCCACGCATATGGTCGCTGATATGTAGGAACGACATATCTTTTTTTAGAAATCAACTCACTTAACGTTTTTGTTTGGGGGTGAGCTATGGCCATATATTTAATTATATATCAATAATGCAACAAAATTTTCTATATCAATTAACTGACGCACTTATAAATAGTTTATTACATTAAATTAATGATATGTGAACAATATTTTGGAATCACCTTCCTCGACTAATAACCCGCAGAAGATATAATTCACCCTAATTAAAGGTTTAGAGTTCGAATTAATCATAGCCTTCCAGTTAGGGTTGTACATGTTGCCGATGACTAAGAGCCTTGGTTGAGTGGTTTTGACCTGGATGGTCATGCTGTTTGCATCGTAGTGAGTTATGGTTGCAGACTCTCCCGGTTGAAGTTCTGTATTTAATACATCCACAGGCTGTTCGACTACAGCATCAAAACGGTAATCAAAATCTTTACTGTACAGCGTATTTATAATTTCCTGATCCGTTTGTTTATGAATTACGCGACTCACTAAATACGCCCGTGGGAGAACTGCAGTATTTTCATACACATGTGTCTGCCCTTCTGTCAGTACCTTTTTAAATCGTGGATCTGTAAGCTCGTTGAATGACAATAAATACCGTACACCTAACAAGTTAAATAACGGAGAGTTCGTATTTTTTGGAACCATAATGCGCTCGTACCCATATGGAGGCGCAATATTTGCTTCTCCCCGTTCCATTGCCGCTATAAACTGATCATATCGAAGCGAATGGATCGGATCATATCCGTTTACAGATTCGATGCCGTAATATGTATTTGTGTTCGGAGGAAGAATTCGGTCATCCAACGTCATGATGCGAAATGGTTTTGGCGCACTTTCCAGATAGGATATAACTTTTGTGCGTGGGAAAAATAATGCCTGATCAGTAAAGGGTGTGAATTTCCATCCAAATCTAAACAAATCTACGACAACAACACCAATAATCAGAAGGCCCACTGCCATTCGCAGTTCATGTTTTTTTATAAACCTAAGCAGTATCGAAAAAGCGATAGCTAGCCCAAATAAAAGCATTGGCATATATAAATTTCGCTTTATCACAAACGCATTTTCAAGCGATATACCAAGTGAACTATGAAGTGCATATACACCCCACAGTCCAACAAGCACAACACCCAAAAACACAAACGGAAGCACATGTTTTTTACTTTTTATGAGTACATCAGAAAAACCACACGCAGCAAGGATACAGAGTGCAAGATCTACTACTACCAAAAGCCGTGTCGGTTGAAGACTTGAGACAAACGGAATATGCAATATGTATGGAAGAGCACTGATCGGTGACTGCACTGCAAATAGCAGCGCTACTGCGCTCAAAAATCCCCAAAATGCTGTACGTTTTGATATACCAATAAGGGCAAAAAGAAGTCCAGCTATGCCGATATATCCGACCATTTCTCCGTAATTCCATGTACCCCAATAATTAAGTGTTGCAGGATTTCCAAAAAAATCAGGTGCAACAAACTGAACTAAGTGCTGAATTGGTATAAAAAAGCCTTCAGCATGCCATGCACTCCCCCCAACTGCCCGGGCTGTCTGCGGAAGCCATCGTAATATGGCAATAAGCTGATACGAAATAACCGTTACAGAACTCAAAAGTATACCGATCAATGAAGAGTGGATCCGTTTTTTATCGTGTGACAGGTACAGCCAGATTGCATAGGCGCCGACTGTCAGCATGCTGTACACAAACATCTGCAAATGCCCCGCAAAAAATGAACAGATAATTGCGATACTGCCAAGGAGTATCCATAAGCGCGTTTGTTTTTTTTCATGTAAGAAAAGTGAATGGATACTTGCAAGGGCAAGCGGCGTCCACATCCATGTAGACACAATAGTTCCCCACGTCAGCCATGCAATTGAGGTTCCTGAAAATGAAAAGAGCACCGATCCAAAAAGTGCCGGCATCGCATCCAAAGAAAGCACACGTAAGAATATGTACATACATATGCCGGAAAGTAGGATTTGTGATATGACGAGTACTGTCCATGCTGATTGAAACGGCAACACAAAAAACAGAATGTTAAACGGATACAATGCACCTGATTGTATATTTGCCAAAAGCGGTGTGCCCGAAAATGATGTGGTATCCCACAACGGAAGTTTTCCTTTTTTGAATGAATCAATCGCCTGTTTTCTCCATGGGATCTGCTGACGTATAGGATCGGTTATCAGAAAATTTTTATACGGAATACCGTTTGGATACTCTGCGGCTTTGAGGTCTCTGTACGGATGATATAAGCCAACCAAATCGTCAGACGGCACTGGCAGAAGACCAAACAGCAGCGTTTTATAAAAAAATACGCCGGCAAGAAGTATGAATAATCCTATGGCTGACATGTCTAAACGTTTCATATAGTTATGTGAACGACTTGAGTACCATATCTATCTGCGTATTAAATGCGTCAGTTGAAAATTTTTGTGCTGTTATCATTGCCTGTGCAGATAGTTTGTTATATACGATCGGGTCAGATACCAGTTCTTTGGTTTTTGCCACGAGCTTCTCGGGAGTATTCCACAGATATCCATCTGTACCATCTGTTACTATTTCCGGCAGTCCACCTCCGTTATATACAACTGGGACTGTTCCGGCACTCATGGCTTCCACAGGCGCAATACCAAAATGTTCCATATTTTCAGGTTTAGTTTCACCAAACCCTGCCGCATGCCAATACACAGAAGACTCTTCGTACAAAGAAATAAGCGTTTTATACGGACAGTCCGGATACAAAACAACAGGAAGTTTTTCTACCCGTTTTCTGAGCGCTTCAAATGCATGTGTATCTGTTAAAAGGACGCCACCTGCAAGTGCAAGTGTATAGCCTTTATATGCTTTTTCCTGTATGAATGTTTCAAATGCATCTATCAGAACATCAAACTTTTTTGCATTATAGAGACCGCCGAACCGTCCGACTGAGAGAATCTGTTTTGTTTTTGATGCGGCAGATGCCTGTATTGGTTTCACCGGCGGATAGATAATCTGATGTGCAATAGCTGCAATTGACCTATCCGCATGCTCGTATGTAAATTTCGAATTATATATAACAGTGTTAAATCGCAGCCGTTTCCAGAATGGCATATCGATATGGGCAAAGGGTACCTGTATATGAAGAATGTTATGTTTTGCGAGACTAAATGGAATACTTCCATCCGTCAGAAAAAATATAGCATCATACTTTTTTGTGACAGACAGCTTCTCTATAAACGAGCCATGAGCAAATACATTTGGCACGACGGATACAGTTCGAAGGTCCAGCATAAACCGCTCTGATGCTTTTTGGAGAATGTTTGGATCATCCCAAAATATATGTACAGTATGACTTCCCGATACGCGTGCAGCTATGGAAAACATATAGCGTTCCCCGCCACCAAGTGAATCAAAATATGGACTAACGATGCCGATGTTCATAAAGATACGATGAGATAGTACTCAGTATAATCGAAATGAGTGATGCGATGGAAATCCAGAATCCGAACAATACAGATGATGGTCTATATATAAACTCGACAGTATGAACACCGGCTGGCACTTCAACGGCCCGGAAGTCATAATCTGCGCGAAAAATTCGAGTAGGGTTTACACCATCTAACCGGGCACTCCAACCGGAGTCATACGTATCGGAAAGAAAAAGTAATTTTGGTGAATCTGCTGTTGTTTTTATTTCCACACGGTTGGGTGTATAGGATACGATTTCAGCCGATGCGCTTCCCTCTTGAGGTTTTACAGATGGTTCTTCTTCCAAAAGGACTGTATCTCGTAAGTTCACGCGGTCGGAAAAAAGCTCTGAAAGAAGTTCACGGTCCGATTGTTTTACCACATAATTTCCCGCCAGAAATGCGCGTGGGAAGGCATCGGTATATTCGTAAATCCAGTAGTCATCATCAGCATACACCTGTTTCATACTCCCCGCTTTTTCGTATTCCCAAAACGGAAATGCCCAGACTGCCTGACCATCACTTTTCCGATGATAGATATATTTCACACCCAGAAGTTGCAATACGGTATCTCTGTGAACTCCGTTTTTATCGAACTGAACAACAGACCGTTCAGGAGGAAGCGGAAGTTTTTTTGATGCCGCCTGCATAAATTCTCCATACCGTTTCTGATACATCGCATCATATCCTTCGATAAGTGAAATACCAAAAGTGGATGCAACTTCACCGCCAATATTTCCGAATACACGGTTAGGTCCGGCATGTGCGCGAAGATATTCTAAAGATGCAACCGGCGGATATATATCCGATCTGGATTCAAATGGCATCCATTTAGAAGAGAATCTATACAGATCAAATACCACTCCGAAAAGTATCAGAAGAATGACGACACTTTTCATCATCTTTGACTTCATAAACCCTGCAACCATGAGTATCAGTGACAGAAGAGTGAGACCAGTTGGCAAAACCAAATTACGTTTTGCTACAGACAATTTTTCAATATCAAACGGACGAAGTCCCAGAACAATTCCCCAGATAATGAGTACAATTGATAGTATGCAGGCACTATATATAAAAAATAATTTTCGGTTTTTACTAACCCATATATCCTGTATATGACTCCATCCGACAGCACTTAAAAACGATAATGAAAAGCTTGTTAGAATCAAAATACGGGAAGCTGCACTCGTAGAAAGCGCAGGGATTTTTAGGAAAAATAATAGGTCACTCAGAGGTGACTGATATGCCAGGATCATTGTTATGATTGCGACACACATAAAAAACAACTGTTCTTTTGTTCGCTTATATGCAAAAGATAATAGAGCCAGAATAAGTGGAATGATTCCAATATATGACGCCCATTCGGCATAATGACCAAACCAGTCATTACGTGTCACGGGATTTCCATAAAAATCAGGAGCAAATAGTGAGACTATATAATTCCATGGAATCACTTCACCTTTTATAAAACTCGTACTGCGAACAGATTGTTGATATGCATGATACGTCAAAAGCAGTTGTGGGGCAGCAATAGCAAGACCGAACAGTATATACAGTAACAAAATAAATCCATCAGTAATCCGTTTATAGCGAACTGATATAAATATTGTATACAGAAGTGAAAGTCCCAGGACATATACACTGATCTGAAAATGTCCTGATACAAATGAAGCCGCTATAGAAAGAGACGCCAGAATTGGTGCATACCATATATGTTTTGATACGTATCTGGAGATAAAAAATAATATCCATGGTAACATGGCTGCAGACCACCCAAGAGTCCCATACGCCATCCATCCGACCATAAATCCGCAAAACATAAATGCTACTGCACCGATAAAAGACCCTACCCGTGCACTAGAATTTCTTTCACGAAGAAACAGATACATGCCAAGTCCCGCGACAAGCGGTTGCAGCAAGATTAAGAGACTCCATGCATCTATAAACGGCAGAACAAAAAATAAAAGTGTAAGTGGAGAGAAAATAGCTGTCTGATAATTTGCAGCATGACCGGTGCCGGCAAAACTATATGGATTCCATAACGGAATTACACCCTTTTTCCAGGAATCCACCGTCAATACTTTCCACGGATAAATTTGAGAAATAATATCGGGCATTGCATTGTTTTTTACAGGAACGCCTGTATGTGCATTCCACGGAGGAAATGAGGAAATCAGATATGATGACGGAAACGGCACAAGTCCCTTTATGAAATACGACGCACTAAACACAACCCAGAGTATACCTATTGCGAAAATTGGCCAATACTTTTGAACAATATTTCTCATAAATCATTTTTCGACTTTACACTTTTCCCTTTTGACTTATCATTCGCCTTCTGTTGTAATTCCCACAGTTTGGCGTATGTGGTAAACATACTGAAAGCCTGAAAAATACTTTCAATTAGCCCGACAGTTCCCATTTTCCATCCGCCATCTTTCATATACGACGTAAAAAATCCCGTCAACATGACACGAAACAGTCGCCATGGGACAATTTGCGGATGGTTTGTATCAAACCGCAGTTTCGCTTCTATTTCTGACCACTCGTTTGTTTTTTCCGTCATCTCATGAAGCGTTCGATGTGTGTCATGAATAAGATGGTTTGTTAGCACTCCCACAGTCCCTTGAATTTCAGCATGTTCATGGATATCTCCACGCCACGCTGTAAGTGATGTTCGATGAATAAGCCGAACCATACCATCATGAGTAGGCCACAGATACCCTAGGTAATAATTATCACGAAGTATTCTATATCCTTTTATATCGCTATTTCCTGCGATCACATCTTCTACCTCTGTTTGCAGTGAAGGGCTGACAAATTCATCTGCATCTATATACAACAGCCAGTCTGCTGTTGAATATGTTGCTCCCAAATTTCGCACATCTGCGAAATTTTTTGAATCGGTTGTGTAGACTATTGCTCCTGATTTTTTTGCAGATGCGATTGTGTCATCCGTTGAACCGTTATCGATGACAAAGATATGAGAACAAAACGACAGATGCTGTATGCACGCTCTAATCCTTGCAGATTCATTTTTGGCTATGATGATTGCATCAATTGATTTTTTTTGGCTCATATTGTTTACCGAATTTTCGAAGCAGCCAATCCGACACTGCACGTCGTCGCACAGAGGATGCGCCGACAAAAAATCTGCCTGCTTCCCGAACCAATGCAAATTTCGTACGAAGAGATGCATATCTAAATCCAAATATGAGTCTATTGCGGGTAAAGTAATACTCATGTGTCGGATTTCCAGGCTTCCCGGAGGATCCTGCATTCACATGCCACAGCATGGACGTTGGAACATACTGTAATGTATACCCTGCACGCTGTATACGGACACTCCAGTCCAGATCTTCAAGGTATAAATAGTATGCATCATCAAGTTTACCGACTGATTTAACAATATCAGAGCGTACAATAAACGAGCATCCGGTTATAAACGGGGTTTCTTCTACTGTGTCATACTGCCCATGATCCACTTCATCAACACCCCGGTGCGATGCATAGATATTTTGCCAGTCCACCTTGCCACCTGCGTACCATAATACATGCCCGCGCTCTTTATCTGTATATCTGTCAGCATGATATTCATGTCCTTTTGCAAAATATATTTTACTTCCGCATGCCCCAACCTTTGGATCGTTGAATTGATTAACAAATGAAAGCACATCTTTATGGACAAGAGTATCGTTATTGAGCATCCATATAAAATCAGCGTTATGGGAGAGAGCATAGTCCATCCCTACATTGTTGCCACCTGTAAATCCCAAATTTTTCCCTGTTTCCAGTACTGTTACATCAGGATATTTTTTATGTATCTGGGAAACGGAATCATTTGTAGATCCGTTATCAACAACCAAAACAGTTAAATTTGCATACGAACGGTTTATTTTTGAAAGTGACTGAAGACAGTTTAATGTATCCTCTATACCATTCCAATTTACGATGATTGCGTAGACTGATTGTTTCATACTGATGTTTTTATGAATTTTCGAAGTATTTTTTTATGAAGCTTTCCTACACTACTTTTGTCTTCATCAATACCCATGGAAAGTTGCCAATACTGCATTTCTTTTGCATTATGTTGTAATTCTGTTGTGATTTCACCGGGTGTAATATCACGTTTAGTAAAGCCGTTCATCTCCCAGTATTTTGCAAAAACCGCAAACGAATAAAACGATTGAAATAGAGCAAGAACCAATCCATGAAGTCCATCTTTATATCCACGTTGGGCAAAATAAATTTTCAGGAAATCAGAAACGGGAAATCGGAGGGCATCAAACCAGGATAATGCGTAGTTTGATTCTTTGAGTGATAATGCTTCACTCGTTGAAGCACGATCGATTTTTGTCAGATACTGATGAATAGATTCATAATTATAATGATCGTAGGCTTCTGTGAGGGTACCAACCTCACCCTCTACGGAAATATATTCATGAATATGGATACACGGAAACGATCCTTTATTTCTTCTAAACAACCGTAACTGTTTATCCGGCCACCATAGCCCATGCTGTATCCATTTACCAAATGAGAAATTGCGTCTGGCTATCCAAAATCCATTTTCTTTAGGATTTTCTTGTATGATCCTTATAATTTCCTTCGCAAGTGATTCCGGGACAACTTCGTCTGCATCCAGATTTAATATCCAATCTGATGTGGCTTTAGAGAAACCAACATTTTTATTTGTGTTGAGCATGAGCAGATTTTTCTGCCTATATACGTTTTTGGTGAATGTTCTGGCAACTTTTGCTGTGTCATCCAGTGACTCGTTATCAACAACAATAATTTCATCTGCAAAGGCGACAGAAGCTAAACAACGACCTAGTGTATGCGCTTCATTGTATGCGGAGACAACAACTGAAAGAGTCTGTTTCATACGTTTTTCAGGTTCTGGCTATGGTGACAATTTCTGCAATCCGTTTTCGTTCGAAATGCCACAAGATCGCTCCATATAGTATAACACCGGATATGGCAACGACTGCCAGTCTTGGTGTTGAATACGGTTGTGTTCCCCGTGCTACCTGATACCATACCAACTGACACAACGATGCTATAAATGGCCATTTTATCTGAGATATAAACGAAAAATCCGCAATAGACTTGGAAAGCTTTATAACGGCAAATAATGCAAGCGAAAGTATAAACATAGTAATAGCAAATCCGTTAAATCCAAATATAGGAATAAACAGAAGCGTAAATACCCACGTCCCGACAGTCCAGAAAATCATAAGGAACATAGTGGTTTTAATCTTTCCCACCGCATTCAGCGCGTTGGTAAGCGGTGTAGAAAATCCTGCCAAAAGTGCAGTCAATACAAATATATAGAAAGACAAAAGAGCAGGTTCCCATTTACCATATTTTGGTATCAAACGTACCGCCGGTTCTATAAAATATAAGAGACCTACAGAGATCGGCATCATCGCAACAGATAGTCCAAACAGCGTTTTTTCGATTGCACTGCCTAAGTGTTCTTTCGAATGCTGTAGACGGGAAAATGCAGGAAAAGTAACTCGAATAACACTGTCCATAATAAGCCGTAGAGGCACTTCCGCCCATTTTTTTGCCCACCCTATATATCCTATTTGCTCAAATGTCAGAACTTTTCCTAAAAATACTGTCATCAAATCATCCTTTACCAGAGCAAGGAGTGAATTCATCTGAAACGGTATACCAAATTTAAGAAGTCGTTTTGCTACAGGTTTTGAAATACCAAGTCGTATTTTCCATGGAGAGATACTATACATAAGTACAAATCCAATGACTGCCCGAGTCACAACTGCCCAGGTAAAACTGGTAAGCCCAAAGCCCTTCCATGCCATGATGACTGCCACACCATAAAAACCTATGGTTTCTGCAATCTGCGGTATAACCAATTTGTTAAACTGTAATTCTCGTTCCAAAAGGACAGAAGGAATCGTCTTTAATGATGAAATAAAGAATGAAAAAACCAAAGACTGAAATAGTGCGATGCCTGATGCATCCAGTTTATAAAAGGTACCTACATATGATGAACATAATAGTGCAACCAAACTCACAGGAAATACTAATAGCTGCTGTATGGTAAATGTGGTAATCAAATCTTCGTCTGTTAACGTTTCTTTTTTCTGAATAAGTGCAGCGGCAAGCCCGACATCAGAAAAATAAGAAAGAAAAGAAATAATAGCAGATACTACATAAAATACACCAAATATCGAAGGGCTCAAAAATACAGTCAAGAGGAATGTTGAAGCAAATGCGATAATTTGCAGTAAAAATGTACGGGATGTCAACGCAATAATTCCCGTTAATGAACGCTTTTTAATAGCATGTATATCTGTTTCTTTCATATCATTATAGTGTTGCTTTTTTCCACGGCCGTTGCAAAAAAAGACGCATAAGGCCTTCGATATCTCCCTGTGCAGTTTTTACTACGCGCACGGTGGAACCGGGATTATCTATCCAGGTTACATGCTCTTCATAGATCCGATATCCTAGTTTCTCTGCAACGATTAATAGTTCACTATCAAAAAACCACTCATCATCCTTTAGGAGAGGCAATATTTTTTTTGCTGCTTCATCGGTAATTGCCTTGAATCCGCACTGCGCATCGGAAAACTTAACAAAAAATATTGATTTAATCATAAGGATATACGCTTTTGAGGTAATTGTTCGAAGTAAGCTTCTACCGTATACCCGTGACCCCTGGGCGTTACGCGTGCCGATGGCTATATCATATCCCCGAATAAGTGAACGGACGAGTCCGGGTAGGTGTTTGAGATCCGTAGATAAATCTATATCCATATAGCAGTGTACATCTGCCTGCGTTCCTAACCAGGCGGCTTTTACAGCTCTGCCTCTACCCTTTTGATCCAAATGAAGTACGCGTACTTCAGGATATTTTTTGGCAAGTTTATTTGCCACAACAAGCGTCTTATCAGTCGACGCGTTATCTGCGATTGTCACACTCCATATAAAATCTTTAAGGTCACTTTTCAGATACCTGACTAACGTCTCTGTATGTTCAGAGAGTTCTTCTTCCTCATTATAGACAGGTAAGACAATATTAAGTTTTGGTTTTTTGTCCATAGAACAATAATCCTCCCAATAAAATCAGTGTCATGACACTTATTATAGTACTCTGTGATCGAATAGGCGTATCTTTAAATGCAGCCTCAAATGTGTGGTTACCTTTTTCCAGGGTAAACACTGGCAATCCATGTATAGTATCAGATTGTACAGATTTTCCATCTATAGTAAATTGCCACCCAGGAAATGCGGCTTTTTGCAGTGTGATGACATCTGTCTTTGACTGTTCTATCTGAGCTTGTATGTATGTACTTTTTTTTGTTTGTATAGTTATCCTGGAATCCGGCCCCGCTGTTAGAACTTCACCCGGGACATCACTGGCTAATTTTGGTTTTATAAGACTATCAGGCAGATATTCATCCGAAATTTTTGACACACGAAATTGTATATCTGATGCTGAAAAAATTGTCGTATCCGGAGTAAATATAAATTTAGGAACAAATAATTTAGCATTTATAGCAATAATGCCAATACCCACTACTAGAGCTGTGAGGATTCTGGGTCTCGAGTTTGAAATATATGAAATACCATAGGCTCCTACCACTGCAGATGCAAGCATAGCGACAGAAAGAAGTCTCCATGGATATTGAACAACAGAAGTGAATGGAAATAACTTCCATACAGCTGTTGAATATTCAACTACGCCAAAGAGTGATAGTACAAGCGCCGTTATTCCAATCATTATTTGAAACGAAGTATATTTTTTCGCATGTACAAATCGTTTCCATAAATATACACAAAGAGATACACAGATAAGTAGTATGTGCACTTTTCCTAATTTAAATGACATTCCGTCATTCACACATCCTGGTGCAGATCCACCGAAACCCCATGGTGAGTCCCATAACTGATAGAGACAAACAAAATGGTCATAAAACCCAGTCGGTGCAGCTGCTATCATTGATGAAACTCCTGTATACTTCATTTCCAAAAACGCTGGTAACCAAAAAAATGCAGATACTCCAAGTCCACCTACTACCATCAAAATAATAGATACATACGAAGATATATCTTTTAACTTTTTACTATTAACCTGATAGAAAAAATATAGTATGGTGCATAGGATGTACAACGTCAAAACAAGAACCGAGAGAATTGTGTGAGACGTAATGATCGCAGCCATAGATAATGACCCCACTGCGAGCCAATCATATGTTTTATGTGTTGTTATACGCATTATAGAGAGTAAAAGAAGAGGAACAAAAGCGATAGCCCAATATTCTCCAACGGATCCCCTAACATATAGTTGAACCGCATGATATGGTGCATATGTAAAGAGAAGAGCTCCGATAACAGCAGATGCTATACCGTACGCAGGGGCAAGAAACATATAGAGAAACACACATCCAAAAAGTATCGGTAATAGGAACATGATCTTGGTTGATACAAATGGATCTATACCAACGGCGTAAAGAATTCCACCGACATAATATGGAAGTGGTGAGTAAAAGTTAAAAATCGGATACCCATACCCATATCCTAATCCGTCTACCATGCGGACAGGAAACTGATATTCACGAAGTGCACTACCCATCGCAATCACACGGGCAACCTGTGTATCATCGTGCATAGGGAAGTACCCATTGTTAAGAAGCGGTTTGACTGCCCACCATAGTAATAGCATCGAAAAGATAAGCCCTATCCAATATCTGTTAATGTTAGGAAATTTCATCTAATGACCCCTCCTCTTTTGCACGTGAGGAATCAAATACATACCAATATAGGTAAAGATACATATAAGTGTCAGCATATCCGCTGCAAATCTGCTCCTTGTTTCTCTGAATTCCATAAATAACGTATGATCCCCTGTCAAGAGCGGCAAACGCATAAGGCCCTGACTATTGTTATAAGAAATAGAAATAGGTCTCCCATCTATCATGGCTCCCCAACCCGGATAAAATATCGTATTGATTTGAAGTTCACTGTCTTCTTTTGCATGAAGCTTTACGTATATTCTGTTTGAGTTGATCTGAATTGGAGTAATCAGGACATTTCCTTCTATCACTTCTATGCGTTCGTCTGTACGTCTGTTTGGGAGTATAGAAACCCATTTTGGCATGTATTCATTTGCAACCGTCGTCGTTCCTTCATTCGTACTGAAATATCCATCATCTCTTACAACACTCTCCGCATTCCAATATGCAATAGATCCATATCCCATCCAACATAGCGATAGTACAGACAACATCACTCCTACTTTTTTCCAACTTTCCGATATATAAGCAATTATCCATGCACCGGAAACAATCCAAAATAAAAAGAGTCTATACGGAAATTGCACAAGAAGCTGAAGTATACGTGATCCCCAAAAAATACTGCTCAGTTGACTGACAAAGAATGCAGCGATGATAAGTATCCATGAAAAAAGCGATCGTTCTTTTTCGTATAATTTCGACTGAAAAAGGAGTATACCGAGACAGAGTAGCCCCAACGGTGCACTTTTTAGCAGAAGTTCCATACTTGCCGGAAAGTAATGTAACGGATTAGACACCTGAACACTATCAAATAATACAAACCTGCGTTCAATGAGTGCCGGAATCCAAAAAAAAGCAGAGATACCACACGCTATAAGTGTAGGCTTGATAGCAGTAACACTATTTTTCACGGCAATAATAAGTACAATAATACTCATACAAAAAAGTGCTGCAGTGTTGTGACTGATAAGAAGAAATGAAAGAAGGGGGATATAAAGTAAAAAGTTGGTAGATTCAAGTGCATACAGCACCCAAAAAAATATTCCAATGGCGAGTGTTTCCCCTACCGATCCACGTGTATACACATCATAGAGAAGGTATGGATTTACCAACACAGCTATACTCCCAAGGAAACTTGGTAAGGGACCTGCATATACCCTTAGCCAAAAAAAAGATCCGATAGCCCCGCCAATAATGGAGAGAACTAACAATGCCTCAACTGATTGTTGAAATGTTAATCCAATAGCATGAAACAGCGAACCCACATACATGAATCCCGGGTACAGGAAGGTTGCGACAGGATATCCGAAACTATAATTTAAACGACCTAAAAAACGAACAGGAAATTGCCCATCACGAAGGCTTTGATAAAACGCTGATAAGCGTATGACCATCCAATTCCCATCATCTGTCACGATAAAGCCCGGACGAAATAAAGGTAACATGACAATGATACCAAGGAGAATTATGAGTACAACCCAAACAATAGTTTGCGAAAAAAATTTCTTCATAGTCCTCATTTATTTGATGAAGATACAGTTGAGATTTTATACAGACGAATATGCGAGTTTGTGTTTATTCCTTTTTGCACTTCAAGTATCAAGTCCATTGGCCACTGCGGTTTTTCCTGCGTAAGATTCGTAATATAGTATGTCGACACTGATTGAGATTTTTCGAGTATATCAACCGGTAAAGTTTTTGATGGTGGCCAAACCCCATGGATTTCGATGTTTGGATTCGCGTGCAAATATATTTCCAGTGCATACGGTAGAAGTCCAAATGTGCCTTCAGTATATACAGCTAATTTTCCATTATGGGACTGTTTATTCAGTTCCGTAACAATTTCCTTCACACCCCAACCTGAAGGCCAATCACCAATAAGTTGACCTATATCCGATTTTGGAATTGGTGCCGTTTTTATATCTGTCAGAATTTTCCAGGAAATCCAAAGTGCCTGAGCACAACAAATAAGTACAATAAGTAATTGTACAGAGTAACGTTTTATTGTAGAGGTGATGCCGTGGAGTGCAACTGCCACCAAAAGAATCAGTGGCATCACCATAAATAAAATAAATCGCGGATATAAAACTTTTCCAAATAGAGCAAGTGCTGTAAATGGCAGTATCCACCATAACATCAGTACAACTTTTTCAAGAGTTCTTTTCGGTATAAAGAAAAATGAGACAACAATAAGTATGCACCATGGAACGGTAAGATAATGTATAAGCCAATCGAATTCACCATGAAGATTTCCAATAAAAAAAGTAAATGGATGCGTTATCCATTCCTTAAACGGGTAGACAAAAATAGTATTTTTTTGCGCAATAATATAAAAATACGGAGACAGCCGTAATATACTGTAAATAACCTGTGAAAGGATAGCTGAAATACTTGCTAATCCAACCCATGTTGCCAGTCTTATTTTCAGATTCTTTGATTTCCAGTCAAATAAAATGAGTGTAAATGGCAGCAGATACAGACTAAAAAAAGCAGATGTTTTGTTAAGCATCCCTACGCCTAGTGTCATACCGAATATAAGCGCTATATCTAATCTGACGTTTCGGACAAATAATATAGCTATATATAAATTCCATATAGAAAGAGTACTGACCCAGGAATCATATATCGCGAGCCTATCATACATAAGAGCAAACGGTGAAATCACATAGAGAAAGCTTGCGATAAGCCCAATACGTTTACGTTTAAACACTTCTTGTCCCAATACATACATACCAATCATTCCGAAAAATCCTGAAACAACAGATACAACACGACCAGCAATAAGCGGATCTTTTATCACGCGAAGTGCTGCCATCATAAACCATGTAAATAACGGCTGTTTGCCATCTGTCAATGAGATAAACCTCCAGGAAGCATCGTTTGCACCTATCTGTGACCATCTGATGTAAATGGCCTCATCGGTAAATATGGGTAATGAAGTCAGATTTGTAATCCGCAGAGCAATATAGAGAAGCGAAAGAAAGCTCAGCCAGAATGCAGGGAACTTCCACAGATGAGATAACCGTTTCATATGCTCATTATACCGTACAGAGACTCAGGAAAACAAACATTTGAAGCCAAAAATCAGTGAGCGTCTTTTTTGAAATATCCAGCAACAACAAAACATAATGATATACAAATTGGCACAACAGTAACCCAAAATTTTATGGTAGGTGCCGGTGCATCCCAATTACCTAAAGCAAGAAACGGAACGTATCGAAGAAGTAATCCCATAGACGCACCTGAACTCAGAATTGTGAGTGCAGGATATTCCGGTAGTAATGCAATAAATGGGATGATCCATACCCAGTACCAAGTTAAAACTTCACGCTGAAATAGAACCGCGATAAGAGCCATGCTCATAGAAATCAATGCAATTTTTTTGTTCCATTTCAGGAAAAAAACTGGAACCAATGCAAGTGTCATAAGTTTCATAGCAACCGATAGAGAAAGTAAAAACCAGGACATCCAAATACGTGATTGTTCGTATGCCACAATAGCCCAAATGACGATAGCCATCATAACGACATCATTATGCGGACTGATAAGACATTCTGTAATAACAAGTGGATTTAATGCAAAAATTGCCATACCAAACAGTGATTGCAATTCGCCCTGTTTTTTTAGAATTTTGCCTATACCTATTGTTGTTGCTATGTATGCAAGTGTTATATAGAGTTTTAGATTGATGATCAGTAATGCTAATTTGCCGAAACCAAAGAGAAATGGAAAAAGAGTAGTTATAATCCACAATGGCGTGTACGCACTTGGCAAATGCGTCCAGTGCATAAATGCCAACCACGGATCTATCCCGCTGAATTGTAGCGGGATAACCACGTAGGGATTTTTATGATAGATGAGTACAGTTTTTGCAGTAAACAGATAATTAAAAAAATCGTAGGAAAAAGCCGGATATGCAATAAGAGTGCATACTGTAATGATTCCTAAAACAAACCAAAAATCCCGTAACTGGATTTTCTTAGAATGAATACGCCTCAAGAACACTCCATACAATACATAGAGTGCAGTAATAATACCGATAAATATACCAGTTGAAAGTGGCCTATTAAAAAATCCGACTTCCTGAAACTGTCGTTGTAATGTGCCAATAATGCCCGAACCTGAAAGGGTAAGTCCTAAATCTATTTGTGTATATGAATACAACACATACACAATTGAAACTATAGCGTACATAACAGGAAAAAGCCATTGCCTCTTGAGAGATGATTGAGGTGTATTATTTCGTTTGTTCATACCGACCTTTCCACGCATACATGCGAATGGTGAGTATGTCTGAAATTCCCTGAATTGTATCTTTTATCGGATTTACCCGCCTTGTTTCAACATAATGCCATTCCACAGGAATTTCTTTGATAACATATCCAAGCGTTTTTGCAACAAAAAGCATTTCGATATCAAATCCTGCCGTTACCATAGCTCCACTCACGGTTTTTGACTGACTGTATATATATAAATGCTTTACTATATTTCGCGCAGCTTCTCTGGTAAATGCCTTAAATCCACATTGTGTATCGGATATGCCATGCAGCCCCAAAATAACAGTACGAAGAACCATAAATCCCTTCGCCATTATCTTCCGAAGAAGAGGTGCTCCTTCACGTCTACCCTGTCTTGATCCAATCACGACATGTGCACCTTTCTCAAACCAGGGCAAAACGTGCTCCAATTCCCTAAGAGGAGTTGCCTGATCTAAATCAGAAAAAAGTATAATAGATCCATTTGCTCTCATAAACCCTGTCACCACCGTTGCAGCCTTACCCTGATGCGGGTTTTTAATCAGCCGAAATCCTTTGTTTTCATGTACGAATTCCTCAATTAATTTGACACTTTCATCTGTTGAACCATCATCAATAATCAATACCTCCCATGAGTAGACTTGATGTTCCAAATAACGAGCCACTTTCTCCAGTGAACCCAAACGGATATTTGTTTCCTCGTTGTATGATGGAATGATAATTGATAGATACGGTGTAGTCATATTATTTGTGTTCAACATAATGAACTAAGCGGTATATTTTAACAACTGATACATTCCACATACCAGCTATTTCCGCTCTGCCAAATCCTGATATCTCCCATAATGAATGCCCTAATGGCTCACAATTCGTATCTTCACAAACAACGAGTAATTGATCGGTAACTGTTTTTCGCTCTGGATCAACCGCTGTATTTTCTATTGTGACTGGCGCTTTGCCCCATATTTCAAAAAAGTATCTATATGCATGATCAGAATTACCACCCGTGACAAGTGCAAAATTAAATGGTTTTCCATCTGTTTTTGCAAGTACAGCTGACGCAATTGTTTTTGCCTGTTGTAATTGTCTATTTGGCTCATACTGAAAAGGTCTCCCTTGCCAATTGAATAGCAATAGACCTAAAAGCAATGAAACTGCAATAATCCATAGATTAAATTTTTTAATCCATAGAGCAGACAGGGAAATTGCGACGAATATAAATGGCACCACAAAAAACAGCCCAAAATAGTAATCATAAATCGATTTTTTATAAATGCCGAACAGGCATAGAACAACAAGCATCCATATGTAGATAAAATGAATAAAATACCTTTGCTTCTTTGAATAGATTTGTTTCTTAAATCCATACATTGGGACCAGTGAAGTAATAACTGCAAAGAACCAAACGCTATACGTCCACATCTGTTTTTGCATAAATGTGAGCTTGTCAAATAAACCGCCATCAGGGATGCGTAGTACCAATCTGCCAAATAGTCTAAAAAATACATCCTGGATATTCCAAATAAAATGCCCGAGTGAAAACCCTGTATCTTTACCCGCAAATACGAACGCCAAAATGCCTTTTGAATTGGTAAATTCGTGCCTGAATTCAAATGCTAAAAATGGAGAAAATCCAATGATGAATCCTACAAGACCATATAGAACACTTGGTAAAATTACGCTTCTCCCATAGAGTACTATCCATATGATGACAACCGGAAACAAAAATAAAAACGTATAATGTAGTTGTATGCCAATGCCCAATATTATGCCAATATATAATGCATACAGAACCTTTTTTTGTTCTATGAGTTTTAAACATATATAGATAAGAAGTGTTGAAAAAAACGGCACGATATTCGGATTCCAGGACGATCGGGAATATGCAATAACCAACGGTGACACAGCGTACAACGATGAGGCAACTAAACCGGCAAAACGACCAAAATATTCGCTGCAGAATCTATACAGTAACAAAATGGTAGCAATGCCAAATAATGCGACCATAATTGCCGGTCCAACAGGATCAAGCTTCGCCGCCCAGAGAAACGGCAACATAAAATAATAATATATCGGGCCCATGTAAAAACCGCCAACTGATGCTGTCGGACCAAGGAGCGTCCATTTTCCATCCACAATCATCCGCTTCACAATAAGAACATCACGTCCTTCATCACCTAAAAACGTCAGATAATCAGCTATTCTGTATAATCGCAAATATGCACCCACAAGTAGAACTGATATGAGAGGGAGCCAACTGTGATAGATCCTCCGAAGAAATGCAGCCATAATAACATTATACGTTTCTCTTCCAGATTACGCGAGAATACATGATGTAGTTCCAAATGAGACCAAGGAAAATGCCTATAAGATAAAACCATCTATACGTATCTACACCATAAAAATGAGTGCCTACTTGGACACTTATAGCCTGAAACGCCATAGCACCAAGTGATGTTGTATTAAACTGTAAAAATTTTTTCAGTCTGTTTTCCTTATTTATCTTTCGATCTTTAAATGTCCAGGAATTATTCAATTTATAATTTGACATAATGGCAAATTCAGCGCCTACCATACTCCCTACAGTTGGATGAAATCCAAGGAGCACGAATAACTCCAACACGAGTGTATTTATCATAAAACCGATACTCCCCACCACCATAAATTTTGAGAAACTATGAGAAAGAACACTCGCGATTCGTGAACGTGCTACGTACAGCATGACTTTTCGTATGTATTCAGATGGAACAATTTTTGATCTTCCAAATCGTCTGTCCGTAAAATGTATAGGGACTTCGGCAACCTTTGCCCCTAGTAAAACAGATTTATGTAAGAATGCAATCTGAAACACATAACCGCTAAACTCATCCATCTCAGATCGCAGTTTTTCAAAATACACTTTTTTAAAGGCACGAAAACCGCCTGTCCAGTCATGTATAGAAGGAACTCCCAATCCGAAACGTACAATTGAATTTGCTACGATGCTAAATATTTTTCTATGAAGCCCCCAATTATCAGGAATCGAGCCTCCTTTAATATATCTGCACCCTATGACAAAATCCGATCCTTTTGATATAGCAGATAAAAACTTGGGAATTGCTTTAGGATCATGAGATAAATCAGCATCCATTTGCAATATGACATCTGCCTGCATATGCTCTACTGCATGTGTCATACCTCGAAGAAGCGCTTTTCCAAGCCCTTCTTTTTTACCGGAAATCACTGATACGCTTGTATGTGTTTTCTGATATGCAAGTACTACATCCTTTGTACCATCAGGAGATGTATCATCAACTACGAGATAAGCAACAGTATACTCCTTGACGTCATGGAGTATGTCATGAAGCTGATCTAACAGACGCACTATATTTTCCCTCTCGTTATACGTAGGGAGAATAATAACCAATTTCATAAAATCGAAAATTAGACTCTTTCCCGCCAGTAATTGAGGAGATCTTCCATTGTTTTCTTAAATGG
>CAYSEV010000001.1:0-90684 GCA_964430295.1 uncultured Gammaproteobacteria bacterium | reverse complement strand
AAAGAAATCGCACAAATGTACCAAATGGCAGACAACAGATATCATACGGATCTTTTCCATATATATATCTGCCATCCAAATCCAGGATCTGATCGCCACCTGTAACAATCGATTGTAATTCTTTCACTTGTGAAAGCTGCACCGTATTTGAGAGAGCTAATTTATTTGTGTTTACATTCACTGTTTGTACAGCAAGAATCCAACCAAGGATAGCAAGACCAATAGGAGCGGCCACAGATAGTTTTCTAAAAAGTAGTACAAGAACATCCGATGCATAAAACGCAATGAATACAGCAATAGGAATCAGATATTGACTATGTTTCAGTGGAAAAAACATAACATATAACACAACTGAAATAATAAAAATACCGGATAGAAGAAGCTCAGAAATAACTCGTTTTGGCTTCCCGTCAGCGAGTATAAATGGGGTAAACAAACTTACTACACCCATACATAGTCCTATGGTCCAAATACTGTGGTTTAAGAGAAACGCATTCGTAATCCCCCACCCGCCATAAAAGGAGGCGTTGGGAAAGAAAAATAAATGAGGTTCCATGATATATATTCTGCCGATTGTGTTTGCTTCAAAGGGTAACTTCGTCAATGAATACCAGGCTTTAGATATATCTCCAAGTGAAAAAAGCCATATGCCAAATAGTAAACCTATGCCACCCAGACCATACAGGAACGCCTTGTGTTCAGAAGAAATCGTAAAAGGCATAACGCGTTTTTTTGCTATACAAGACAGAACATATCCATATAGGTTGATATCCAGCAAATATGCGCATATTCCGACCAAAACAAACGGCAGCGACTTTACCAGAATAACCATAGATACGGCATAGCTCACACCGGACCAAAACCAAAATTTTCCATTCGTTTTCTTATTCCCCCCTTCCATCGCCCATATCTGTAGAAATACAGCAATTAAACCAAATAATACAGAAATATTATCCGGACGCACTTCCATAAATTTATCAAACGGCATCGGAAGAAATGTGAGCAGAATCATCGGTACCATAAAAAACCGTTTAGATCTAACGGTCCGATATAACAATCCTGTCATACCGACAATTCCTGCAAATACCAAAAACGCAAAAAAACGGGCCGCAAAAAACAATTGAGTGCTTTTTCCAAAAATCCAAAATAATGGTGTCAGAATCCAGTAAAATCCCGGGGTGAAAAACGTAAAAAAATCCAGATATGGCTTCTCTCCTCGTGCAATATTGGCTGCCCAATGCAAATGGGTAAACTCATCAACATCAAAAAACCGTTGCATGCCAACCGTATAATGCCAGTATAAGAGATATCCAAGAACAGCAGCTCCCAATAAAAATTCAAGTAGAAATATAATACGTACTGTTTTTTGTTGTGTTGTCATGCCGGTTTTATATTTCGCAAAACATCTTTCCACGAATATGTGTATACACTATTCCACCGCCGCAGTGTATCAGATAGTTGCAGTGCGCTGTACTGACCATATGCCGCCCCACTCTCAGAAAATTGTATCGTAGTTACCTGAGGTTTAATACCCCGAAACTGTTTCATTGCATACATAAATAAATTGTATGGACTTACGCAGTCATAACTTACACTATGGAATATACCGCCACGACGGTTTGTCTGGAGATCGATGATCAACTTCGATAGGATGTTTATATCCGTTATAGGAAACTGTTGATCCGTATAAAGCGGATACAAAGAACCTGTATCAAATAGCGATATCATATGCATCAGATAATCATTCGGATGCCCGGATATAGGATGAGATATTCGAATAATAGCTCCGTCAGAAATCTGTTTTTCCGCTTCCGACTTCGTAAATCCGTACCAGGAAACACGCTCTAAGGCAGAAACGGGATCACAATCTGTAAATGGACCCGGATTAGATTTCACACCACCAAATACAGACCCGGTCGATATATATGTCAGAAACGCTCCTGTCGCGCGACAGCATTGGGCAATATGTCTTGTTCCTATAACATTCGTTTTATAACAAAGACCATTGATATCACCGCGTTCTGATTCAGCCTGTTTATTATCGGTAAACGCAGCGGCATGAATAACCACATCCGGATGATGTGCGTTCATATAGCGACTCACAGATGTGTTGTCCGTTATATCCAGATCCAGTCGTGTTGGTGTAAACACGGTCATGTGTGGGCGTAATAATCTCGCAAGCTCTGAACCGACAAATCCGTTTGCTCCTGTTATAAGAAGCGTGTTCTTTTTTTCCATATGTCGTTATTGAACTTTGTATATAGTGACATCAGCACGGTTATACACTTCTTTCAGGAACGGATAATCCAATCCCCATACCACAGGGTTTAATCCGTGTTCTTCCTGTGAATAAAACACATACGAAATGCCGGTTTTCTTGAGAAACGCATATGCTTCATCAGGTGGAACTCCCTGCCGGTAAAACGCTGCCAATGAATCCACGACAGTAGAAAATTCAGGAGGGCCAATGAGAAAATACCACCAGCTTGTGTAGACTCTGTTTCCTGAAAATGCAGGAATCAACATACCAGCATGATACCCTGACAAGACGACATCAGTAGCTTTTGTATTCTTTGCTAACCATTCAATTGCTTCTATATTCGTTTTCTTCGGATACCCAAAATCAAGCATATCTCTCTGACAAAAACAATTAGTAGCACGTTTGAATGATTTTATATACGTTATAGAGCTCACTGCAAAAACGAAAAGGATTAGTAAGACAGTAAGGTGTTTTATAGATATGTGAGTTTGTGAAGTGCGCTTTATATACTCTTCGATACGCTCAACAAGACTACCACTGAGTATGCCAAATACGACGAAATATGGCGTTATCAGATATCTAATCATATTCAAATGCATATACTTGGAAAGTAAAAATTCTCCAACAGGATGCATGATCACCCAAGAAGCAAAAAACAAAAGGAGTGGACTTCCTGACCGTATAACAGTAGGGATAGAAAGAACAGCAAGTATATATGGTACCCCAAGCACTGCAAGGTATTGGGTGACTGAAAGTGTGAACGGATTCAATAGTTCCATTTTTGCAGTGTTCAGATCCTGCCAATAGGTGCTAACAATATAGCGCACATACACAATTGGGACAGCAATAATTATGGCGTACATACCAAGCATACCCACTTCTTGCCATGGAATATGTATTCTTTTTGTCACATGATATCGGGATACTATACGAAATATAAGATACAAAGGAAATCCTGAAACGATACATACCATCGTTGGTGCATAAAAAAATGCAGTGCAAATTCCCAATATAAGTGCTCCCATATACCATATATGTTTGCCATGTGCATCTAGGGCGCGTGACAGCATAAAAACAGAAAGCAAGCCACAAATCCCTCCTAGAAGGTAGTGTGGTTGTGCAAGCATCATCCGGACAAACACCCCAACATCATAGATAGCCCCCTCCGTGAATGTAAATATTTCCCACGGAAATACAATCCCTGTTCCAAACAATACAAATGCATATGCCATAATCCGTGCATATTCAGAGCGGATATTACTGCGTATCAATAGATATACAACAAACAAATAACAAACAGAGAGAGTCAGTTGTGAAAGCCTAAAACCGATAATCGGATCTATGTGTAAAAACCTAGCTATGTGCCCTATTATTATATATTCGAATTTTACAATCGAGGGGTGCCTGCCCAAAAAAATCGAATAATTAAATGTGGCGAATGTATCTCCCAAATATCCTTGTCTCACGTACGCCATATTCCCTATCTGGTCAATGGGAAACTCTTCCGATCCAAAATAGAACCGGTCAGTTGATACACGTTGGTAGTTTCGAAACACAGGAAAATACGCACAGACATACAATAGGAGACTAAGCCCTATAATCCATAGTAATTGTGCATGATGAGTTACAAGACGACGCATGAATGTACCCACATCATACCAAAATGGCATAGGGTATAATACCAGCAAGTATGAAAGTATCGTCACTCTCAATCGTGATCCCTTGCTATAACACCCAAACAACCGTTTCAGACGTTATAAAACAGGCCTATACTGTCGGCAGGCGTGTATCAAACAAACTGGAAATCCTCGCGCTAGATGACGCAAGCACAGATGGTACGGCAGACATACTGCAAAAGCTTAAAAAGCATATTCCTGTACTTCGGATTCTGTCTCATGCAACGAATCAGGGATATGGAATAACAATCAAAACGTTATATACAAAAGCACGATATGCATGGATTTTTTCTCTGCCTTCCGACGATCAATTCGATGCCAAAGAAATTGAAACTCTTCTGCAACATACGAGAGAGGCCGATATGATACTGGGAAAGCGTGAAATACGGAATGATTCTCCACGAAGAAAACTGCAATCGGCAGTATATAACGGTCTATTTAGGCTGTTTTTTAATCTCCGTCTTACTGATATCAACACCATACGACTTATGAAAAAACGCATCATAGATTCCATCGAACTTCGCACAAATAGTGCCTTTGTCGATGCTGAGCTGGCAATACGTGCCAATCAACAATCATTTCGAATTCTTGAAATCCCGGTTGTACATAAATCCCGCCTAGATAACGGCGGATCCGGCGGTAAATTCTTTAAAACAATTCTGCCAACTATCATAGACATGGTGAAGATGAAAATATCCTAAACTGTGATATTATACCTTCAATTATGATAAGAATCGGCATTATTGGTTTTGGTTATTGGGGTCCGAATATCCTTCGTAATTTTTCTCAACACTCAGATGTTTCTGTATCCTGGGTTTGTGATATAAATCCAAAAACGACGACAGTTGTAGAAAAACAATATCCAGGCGTTCATGTAACAACCGATGCGAATGTCGTATTTGATGATCCAACGTGCGATGCCGTAGTCATTGTTACCCCGATTTCAACGCATTATTCTCTTGCAAAAAAGGCACTGCAATCAGGCAAACATGTGCTTGTTGAAAAGCCAATGACACAAACAGCTTTGGAAGCAAATGAACTTATCACTCTTGCAAATAAAAAGAAAAAAATGCTTATGGTTGATCACACATTTCTCTATACTCCTGCTGTAAAAGAAATAAAACGTATCATTGCATCAAAAAAACTTGGAAGTATTCTGCATGTTGATTGCGTCAGAACAAATCTGGGACTCCTGCAAAAAGACAGTAATGTTGTCTATGATCTGGCGACACATGATTTGTCTATTATTGATTATCTGTTTGATGCTTCCCCCGCTTCAGTATCAGCACAGGGTGTTACGCTCAAAGGAACAACACAGGAAACAGTCGCGTATATCAATGCACTGTATCCGAATACAATGCACGTTCATGTGCATGTCAGTTGGATTTCACCGGTAAAGGTTCGTAACATCACAATCGTCGGCACCAAAAAAATGCTCGTATACGACGATATGGAGCCGACGGAAAAAATAAAGATCTACGATAAGTCTATCTCTCTTATCAGCGAACCTCAGGCACAACATCAACTGCGAATCGGCTATCGCATAGGTTCCACGATTGCCCCGCATATTGAAGTGGCAGAGGGGCTTACCGGCATGGTTCATGCGTTTGTTCGTGCCATAAAGACTATGAATCCTCCCCCGTCTGACGGAGAACAGGGAAAACGCATAGTCAGTATTCTTGAAGCAGCCACTGATTCAATAAAACATCACGGAAAGATAATCAATATATAGTATGAAACTCAAAAATAAAACGATATTGGTCACTGGTGGCGCAGGTTTTATCGGTTCTCATTTTGTGGAGCTTGCCGCAAAACATAATCATGTGATTGTATATGATAATTTTACTTCCAATGTGGTCACTGTAAGAGACTTGAGATCCTTAAGTAACTTGAGGATAATTAAGGGAGATATTCTCGATCAAAAAAAGCTGGAACAATCACTTTGTGATGTCGATATTGTCTTTCACTTTGCCGTTGCGTGTGTGAGACTTTCTCTTTCGGATGAATCGTACGTGCATGACGTAAATGCCACAGGGACACTGCGAGCCCTTCTTGCTGCAAAAAAAGCTGGGGTAAAACAATTCGTATACATTTCCTCATCTGAGGTGTACGGCACAACCCACGGAAACTCCATAGATGAATCACATGCTATTGAACCGCAGACGGTATATGGAATGAGCAAATACATGGGAGAACTCTATGCCAAACATTTTAATGATATAGAAAAACTTCCGACAACCATTATTCGTCCGTTTAACTCATATGGACCCCGAGAACACTTTGATGGAGTATACGGTGAAGTCATCCCCCGCTTTGCGATTCAGGCTCTTAATGGCAAGCAACCCACAGTGTTTGGTGACGGATCACAAACACGTGACTTTACCTATGTCAAAGATACGGCAGTGGGTATTTATAAAGCGGCAGAGTGTGATGCTCTTCTCGGCGATGTTGTAAATATAGCGTATGGACGGGAGGTTTCTGTCAAAACAATAGCCAAGACAATCGGGAAATATGCAGGTCTTCCACTCAAACTCCCATCACTTCCACCAAGACCAAATGATGTCGATAGACTGGCTGCAAATACAAAAAAAGCAAAAACTCTTCTATCTTATACACCCGAAGTATCTATAGAAGACGGCATAGAACGATATATAACATGGCTAAAGGAAACATATCCGGATATGAAGGCACTTCTTAAAAAAATCCCCATAAGAAATTGGTAAGTATTGGTATTTTATTTGTTGATACCAAACACGGCACCGATAATTTCATACAATCGAACAAGTATGAGGCCTTTATTGGTAATTTGAAATCCGTCTGTATGTTCCACAATCGATCCTGTTTGTAGCTGTTCAATCATCCGTTTATCTATCGCGTGATTTTTTTGAATGTATGTACCGGTAAGTTCTTTCTCAAGATCCTGACTGGATACTGAAACTTGATTCTCTGCCATATACCTGAGTAGAAATACAGAAATTGACCGATCAAGAGTCACAGGAATAAGTGTAAAAAACATAGTATGCATGCAAAAAAATACAATCACTGAAGACACAAACACAGAACGTGAAAACTGATTATTTCGTATGAGCAGTAATAAGAAAAAGATAGATGAAAGAAAAATATATACTAATCCGCGATAAAAAAACACCAAACCGGAAAACAAGCCGGTATGGAATAACCCAATCAGAAATGCCGTCGCAAACACACTATACCCTAAGAGGGAAAAAATACGTTTCATGAACCTTCTTTTCGGGCGGGTATGAACCATGATATCAGAATCCATGCAGAAATAAATAGGAAAGGACGCACAACAGACATATGCCGGGAAAAATCATCATACGTGAGACTTGCCGTAACCACAATGCTATACATACCTATAACCATAATCAAAAGTAACGGGTACATATCGCGATGCTTTTTTACCAGAGCCATATATAACACAATCGGAAATGCTATCAAAGGGATATACAGTATATAATTTATAGTGTTATAGAACCGTTCCAGAAATAGAAAGATAGAATGCTGCAGTGTCGGATGACTTGCTATCACAGTTGTATGTCCGCGCATAATATCCGGTAAAGACCGAAGTGAGTCCATCACGTACTCTGCGGGCATCTGTTTTGCAACCGCAAGTACAAACTCATGAAATTTTCCAGGGTACCCGGCTGCATATAATACGGGGTTTTCCCGAAATATTTCAAAGGGATCCTTTGCATTCACCTTAAGAGCTTGCGCTGCCATATCCCCTACTTCAGTATCAGGAAGCAGCTTGGGTGTCACACCTGCATGAAGCAATTTTCCCCACATATTTATATCTGATATCCGGCTTATACCATGATACCCTTCAACTGTACTGTTCAAGGCAATAAATCCCTGAATACACCCAATATAGATACTAAAAGCAACAAGAACAGACAAAAAAACCTTCGCTGTTCTGTGACGAAGAAACAGGAGCATATATAACACAGCAGGTAGCACAATAAACCCTGGGCGAAGCATCATAGAAAGCAAAAAGCAGATTGCCATGACAGCATATTTCGCTATATCAAATCGTCTAAAAAGTTTAAGTTCCAACAATACGCCCAAAGACAGAACAAAGAGTGTAAACGATTCAGTCAGAAGTGCGTGTTCCATATAGAGAAGCATTACATCAGTTGTACCTAACAGTGACAGGAACACACTAAACACTATGGGAATTCCTAGTTCTATACAGATATAAAACAATATGACACTCGTCAGTACCCCAGATAGAGACTGAGCAATACGAACAGACTGCATATGAGGAGAATATGTGAAGTAGACATCCTCAGGGATGGGTGTACGCGTAAGTACAAACGGAACGCTCAATAAGAGTGGATACATGGGTGTTCTCCATTGATCGGCAATAGTTTTTGTTTTAACAATCTTTTGAAGTGTCAGATAATAACTTACTGAATCCCCTAGCATCAGATATCTTGGTGCGTAGGAATACAATAACACTCGTATTGCTATCGCAAAGATAATGATAGTCAGTAATCCAAAGTGTTTCATGTGTTATGTATATACATTTCAATATATACGCGACTCATATCTATGATAGCCTCTATGACATGCACAATGCGTATACCTCTTTTTTTCTTTACGGTACGGTTATGCGATATGGCGATATGCCCAAGAGTAAATCCTTTTCGAGTCGCTTTGATTATCCGTTCAGCTTCATCAAATACACCAAAAGATATAATTGGCGTATCTGCAACTTTCCGACGAAATATTTTTATACTTCCTGCATCTACAGTAACAACTCCAAAAAGCCTATTTGTTAATGCATTATATGTGGATGAAACAAACGCTCTCCAACGGGTATATTGTTTATGTTTTCGTTTACCGATAACGATGTCTAGTCCACTCATTTTTTGGGCCGTAATAAGCCGTATGACATCTTTTGGATCCCATTCTCCATCAAGCGAATACAGGACGATAAGATCCCCTGTGGCTTTTTTATATAACTCCCTATATGTTTTTGCTATTCCCTTATTTTCTGTATGGGTATATACACGCAAGTGGCGCATACGTTTCATACACGAAACAGCGACGTTTCCACTTTCATCGCTGCTTGCATCATCTATACAAATAATTTCGTATGTACGATGAAGTTTTTTAAGAAGAATGTCTAGAGTATGCAATCGATCAGCTACAGCAGGACCATCATTATATACAGGACTCACAACGGATATCTCAGGATGCTTTTTCATATACGTACTTTAATCACGTCGTATGCTATGATGATTTTCATGAAAAGTAAATTATCAGCTTTTCGAATATCTGATGTATATATAAAGGTGTTATCAATTGTTGCAATTCTTCTTCTTATTCCACTTCTCTATTCTGTTTTTTTAAGTGGATACGGCTACCAATTTGATACCGATGAGTTACACCATGCAAACCTTGTGTACCTTCTTGCAAAGGGGTTTATACCGTATCGTGATATTTATAATTCGTTTTATACGCCACTTTTTGAGTGGACATTGCTTCCTGTATTTTCTCTGTTTGGTTTTACTTTTAAAACTATCATGTTTACCCGGTTTGTTATGATTCTTATGTACTGCATACGATTAGGTTCACTATATGTGCTTATTCGGACACTGTGGAGCAAACGCGCCGCATTTTTTTTCATACCCTTCCTTGTATTTGATCCGTTTGCCGTGTTATCCAGCTTTCAGATCAGAACAGATAATTTCATGCTCATGATTTACAGTGTTGGTCTTGCAATGACGGCACTGGGTATCAAACGTCCGACAACCCGCCTACTTGAATATGCGGTATTTGTTTTGGGACTCTCCGCACTTTCATTTCCAAAAATTGTTCCATCTGTTGCACTCCTTATATTGTTTGCCATGTATGTACGGTGGAAAACAAACGGCATACAACGATCTCTCCAAATAATTTTATGGTCTGTAAGTTCTTTGTGCATATTTCTGCTTTATGGATTCGTCACAGGTGGCATTCATGAAATGTGGTTGCAGCTGGTAGTCGATGCAAAAGCTGCCTACTCAGTATTTCGTGCTCCGCTCCCCTTTGGAGCAATGTTTTACCCAAATAATCTCTGGATTTATGGAACAATGGGAAAGCCTATTACCTGGGTATACATTTGGATATTACCTCTCATTGGAGCCGGTGGTCTTTTTACATATTTGCATGATGTTTCAGGGAAAAAATCGATTGAACATTCCGATATATTAAAATCTGTATTGGCCATTACTCTCATTATCAATGTTGTATCCCTTTTTGCACTTCCCGTGGTTTTTTTGCAACATTATCTTCTTATCAATTGGCTCTATGCACTTTTTGCAGCTGTATTGTTAGATGGACTACTGACATCGCTTGTTACAAAACGAGCTATGTATATGATAGTTATCACACTATTATTTGTTGGATACGCACATATGGTGCAGGCAAGTTATACATACAATTATGCCCGCTCAACTATTCACGGACAGGAAGTTATAGATGCGTATGAAAAGAGATTTGCTCAAATAGGTCCAACAGAACCTATATTTCCAAATTTTCTTTTCAGACCTCCTGTATATCCGGTTCCATTTGGGTATTACATTGGCAATGTACCGGAATCGATTATGAATAGGCTTCCTGACATACCAACAATGTTGGAGAAACAAAAAGTAGGAAAACTGTTATTTGATGAATATACATTTTCACTGATGCCTGAAAACGTTAAAACCTATGTCACAGAACATTACTATCGTGTGGCAGGTGACCCGGAACTGATGGTTCGAAAATAATTTATTCTTCCACCTCCGAGGTGGTAGTGAAAATCGAGGCTAAAATTAGGGGGTTTTGTAAATTCGTACCATGGTGTTTTGATATACCTGAGTCAGAGCTGGATAGAGTTCCCGCAAATCCTCTACCCCACCGGAAATCTCGTATTCTTCAGGACCATAAAATACATACGCTGCACCCGATGCTTTCAAAAATGCCATTTCTTCTTCAAGAGAGAGTCGTCTGTTATAGAAATTACCTATTTCTGCTTCTTTAATTTCCAGTTTCACCGTATTAGCATGACCTATGTATGCGGTGTTACCACTGTACACCGGCATATAGTTGCCGGTAGTCTTTCCGGTTAATACAATGGCGTCACGAGGCGTATATACTTGTAACCAGACTAATCCCTCAACAATCTCGCGCATAGGATACATAACGTCGGCATTATGAGGGACAAGAGGAATAGTGGCACGCAGTTTATGATCAACAAAATCCCGAAGCCACATATAGGACGATGCCATGCTTCCGAATGACAATATAATAATCACAATCGGGATAACCAATATCAAAGATGAGAATTTCAGATATTTTTTACTTGTTCTCACGAGACTATATAATTCATAAAAAAGTATCCCGGTAAATATTCCAAGCGGGACATTCGGAGCCATTTGGGTGAACCGCGTTGGTGACTGTTGTGGGATCTTATCGAACACAAAAAGAAACACCAACCATGCAACGATCCAATAGATATAATACTGAAATTTCTTTGCAATATCCCATTTACGTATGCATACATATACAATCCCGATAAGCCCTAACGGAAGTAGTGGACCTACTGCTATAAAATATTCTATAAACGAAAATTTCGTCGGATGGAGCACATCAAATTCCACCAGTCTCTTCCATGGGTATTCCGATAATAGAAGAGAGAAATATACCAGCGTCGGCCCACTGATAATGCCAAACACAAACCGATCAAAGACGCGGACGGCGAACCATTGTCTGACATGCACAAATGTGAGTTGTTTCCCGTGCTGCTGTTTCTCCCACCAGAGTCCGATAAATTCCCCTATCGTGACAAACGCAAGAACACCATAGACAAACATCAATCCCGGAGGAAATATAATTCCAAGGACCAATCCGACAATTCCCAAAAATACTGCATTTCCTGGATGTTTTTTTGTAATAAATCCTCCTGTCCCTGTCAAGAAACTCGAAAACACCCAAAAAATAAATATCATCATTGTCTGAGCAAACAATACATGCGGCATAAATGTGGTTCGTTGCAAGCTATCTGCCTGGGTATACCATGGCATCCATCCACCAAGCCGCGGGACACCTAACACTGTTTCAAATTTTGGCCATGTAGACTGCAGCGCAATTAATAAAAATAACAAATACTGGAAGCCAAAACCTGCAGATTGCATAGCCCATTCGCTTACCAACCATATGCACCATAATATAACCGCTGCAAAGAAAAGCCTCGAGACATGGTAAGCAAACCAGACATACGGTGTCTGTATATGTGCGTAATCCGCTAACCTGCCGATGATCACATAGAGAATTTGTGACAGTGATCCGCTGTGAGGTTCTGATGTATATTTTTCCTTCGCCAACCATGAACCTTCTTTCCCCTGCCGTATTTTTGAAAGATACAGATTATAATCTGTCGGAAAGTTATGAACGAGTTCAAAGAAACGGTCTGCATGAATGCGGTTTCTGGCATTCCATTCATACATTGTCGGCGCGAACGAAAATAAAATTAAAAAAAGAATGGTTCCGATTACTATCCGCGTCTTCATTGTATTAGCATACTATGTGGTATAGTGAATACACAATGCAGCACTCACAGTTTCCATGGAAGACATTCTGGTATTCAATGGTAGGTTCGCTTCTTTTGATTATTCTTTCCTGCTTACTTATGCAGACTGCCTTCACCCGTTCCGCTTTTGGAATTTGATACCACTATAGCGAGCATCCTTCAGGCGCAACGTTTATAACTTTAAATATTTTTGTAGTTCCATACGAATCCCACGGTTGCAAAAATGGATAGTAATAGACTGCGTCCCCTGCCTGTTTCTCATCAAAACTATAAAAAACAGCTCCTATATGATTCTTCATGACAAGCGTATATGCATCACAGACAGGCAGTGCCCCGCTATAGAATTTCCAGGATGTTGCAAGTTTATTATCTATATCAGGAGTGTACACAATCTGACCTACATATACTGTTCTATTAATATATGTTGGTATGGTCATACCTCCCAGAGATAGTGTCATGATATGTTCAGAAGGACTTGTGATGGTTTTGAGTGCCTGAATCCCTGCAATATATCCGGGATCAGGATATTGGTATTCCTGTGTGAAATACATATGTGATATTTGCTCCGTAATTGTCGCAGGATATCCAACAAAGGTAATGACGAATAACGATAGTGAGAGGATAATCAATACAAACTTCGAAACTCGCTTCCCAATATACACCATCCCATACGCGGCAAATATAGACAATGGAATCCATATAGCCACCTGCAGAAATCTGATGTTTGATATCGGATGAGTACGTATAAATGAATTTGCACTAAACGGCATGCGAAGAGATAACGGAAGCATAATCAATGAAGTTATAATCCATACACATAGAATTATGAATGGTGAATACTGAAGAATGGTTTTATGATTCAGTATTCCTGATTCATGATTCTTGCGTGTCAAAAGAGCGATGAATTGAATTCTACTGATAAGTCCTAACGCTGCCAGGAGGACAATAGGACCAAGTGCCAATAGATATTCTTTCACCGATAATGCGTATGACCACCCTTCAAATGCACGTGGCAAATTCCAGGGAAACGCAGAGGAAATCCCATTAATAATCAAAAGTCCGCTCACCGCACCAATACATGATGATATCCCCACTTCCAGGCTCTTTCGTGTTCGAAGAATCACTATAAGTATAGGAACAACCATAACTATTTGTATCGCACTGGGCGGATGTACAAATGCGGCAATCCATGAAGCCACAAACGCCCGAACAATCCAGCGTTTTCCGGACACAGATTCCCTGTGCCACCATGTGTTATATCTGCTATGCAGTTTCGTTTTTAACGAAACATGATCAGCAACTCTTTCAAAACGGATATATTCCAACACACAGACAAATGTGGTCACCATCATGATGTGACCAACAGTGAAATGTGGGATAAAGGCAATACGTACAACAGGATCCAGTTCACTCCACCACGTCATAAACCATGCAGGAGATATCATACCTTGTACGTTCGTAATATAGGGAAAACTTGCACTAAAGAGTGCGAAGGCCATGGCGATAATCCGTGTCCACTTCTCTTTAATAGTCGCAGATATAAGCCAGTAGATAGTAAAAGCCCATACAACACCAAGCACATAGCGCGCAATATGATACACAGTATGTGCGCTTTGAAATCCCAGCAGAGATCCTACCCGACCCAACAGCAAATACAATAAATGGATAGCACTTCCTTCATGTGTCTCTACTGCAAATCTGTCATAGACACTGTATTCCCCATCCATCCCTTGCCTGATAACAGATACGTAAAATGCATAATCACTTAAAGAATTATGCGTTGGAACAAACGTGTGTCCAACAGGTGTTTGAGACCATTTAGCAACCCAAACAAAGATATTCAGGGCAAACGCAAGTGTGATGAGCAGTATTACAATACCTCTTTCATTAACGCGCATTGTGCTCATGACTTTCATCATATCATCAATGTGCTACAATGTGTCGCATATGGACGACGTTGATCAATTACCAGAACTTCCCAATATTAAACATACTGGACTTATCGCAGGTGCCATTTGCATCGGTCTGATTCTGTTTATTATCCTACAGCATAATCTCTCATTTCAAAAAAACTCACAGACAATCATCCCTGCCGGAAATACGTATCTTGGCCCATCCAATACAGATACACCGGCACCAACAGCACTCGCAGTAAATCCGACAGAAACTCCTAAAGGTACCCCTGTACCAACAGAAAAAGGACAGACAGCAAAGAATGGCTCTGTGACCATGAATGCGCAGGGGAAACTTGTTGCATCAGCCAATATAGCTATGAGTCTTATGAAGGGAAAAAAATATCCCTACTCATTCTCTGTACCGAGCACACTGAAACTGACAACATTTCCAAACGATCAGTTTGATATTTACGCAATAGCCTGGGAAAACAGACCTCCTGATCAAAATGTGCTCGTGGGGGTAGATAACCTGACACGCACTGATGCACTCAAACAATACGTTTCCCTTTCTAAACGCTCATATGTTGAAAACTGGTGGAAACAGTTTGGAGGACTAAAGGGTGTCGCATCTATTGTAGAATTTACAAATAGTAAGGGACTTAAAGGATATCGTGCAAAATTTCTAAACAGCGCAAATCAGACGCCAAATGAAGATGTTTTTTTTGAAACACCCGATCCAAAGTATGTGATCCATCTGGCAAGCGGAATACTGGATACAACGTTATTTAACACCATCATAGATACGGTTGCGTGGACAAAATAAACTGAGCCGGGCTAAAGCCCTGCGTATTTCAGAGGAAGCGCAGGCATGATTCTCCTGCTGCTTCGTCTCCGGGCTGTCGTTCATCCACGTGTATAAAAACACGGGATTTTTTCGACAGAGAAATAAGATCTTGTCATTCTCGACCTGATCCGCTTCGCCGAATCGAAACAAGTCGAGAATCCTTGTATAATTATATAAAGATTCCCTTCTGGATTTTATGTAATTGAGAAATTGGAATAACAGGGATTGTATGAAAAAAACAGTTGCGATCATTATCCTCATCTTTACACTCCTTAATATCAGTAGCTATTTCATCATGCAGTCCCGAGCGCCACAATTTACCGTATTCACGGGATCAGTACATTATCCGCCTGATTATTTATATTACCTTTCATTTATTACGCAGGGAAAAGCGCACTGGTTCCTCGGTGCTAATCTTAAATCAGGAGAAACACAAGATCTTCAGGCACTAAACTGGTTTTATGTACTTGGCGGTCATATGGGTAGCATTTTTTCTATCCCCTCTCCCATTACCTACCAAATACTTGTTGTTATCGCGAGTATCTGTTATTTAGTGTTCGCGTACCTCCTCTGCTCTGTTTGTTTTCCAAAACAACCGGTAACACGGCTTATTGCCTATGTTCTATTTCTTGTATCAAACGCTTTTCCCAAGATCACACATACGGCTGCCGGATGGGATTTTAACTTTTTTTATCCGTTTAACAATATCGGACATCCGTTTATCCGACTATCAAATGTCCCCCATCATACACTTATACAAGCAGCTATTCTGGCAGCGTTCTATGCACAGGCACAGTATAGTACAGCAAAACGCACAACTTCTCTTATACTTATGGGTTTCGCTGGGCTCATTCTTGGCAGCATGCAACCGCTCCAATGGACGTTCGTTACGGGTATCTTAGGGATTTCTGGGTGTATACAACTCTATAGTGCTTACAGAAAAAACCATACAATACAGTTGAAATCATCTATTTCACTCCTATTACCGAGTATTGTTCTTGCGTTTTCCGGCCTTCCGTTTGCACTGTATATAAAACATCTATACTCGTCTGAACTTTTTTCATACATGCTTGCATGGGAAAAAAACCAGCAGGTTATTCTGACGTTCTGGGATTTTATTCTGTTACATGGACCTGTCATGCTTGTGGGAGTATTAGGAGTTATAGTAGTTGCAAAGAAACTGAATGCAACATCACGTATACTTTTACTCTATAGTTTCATTGCCCTACTACTTTTTTTCTCTCCAATTCCTGCCATGGTTGGATTGTTGAATTTGCGGTTTGTTTCTGTTATTCCTGTCCTTTGCGCCGCTCTTGTCACAGCAACACTTCTTCGCATGGTTGGGACAAGGATACCTCTGAACTACAGATATACGGCCATGTGGTTTGGAGCGTTTTGTATTATTGCAATCACGATACCGGTTACCTACGCACATGTGGCACTTGGACGGCCAAATGCAAATCAGGGTGATGTGAATATTTATTTGCCGCTTGGTGCGTATCAAATCTACGAGACCGCTCAACGAACGATACCACCACATGAAGTCACGCTGGTTACCTCATTTTTTACACAGAGTTTTCCTGCATTTACAGGACGTCATGTCTATGAAGCAGATATATTTGGGACATTGAATTTTGATAAAAAACATATAGAAGCTGTAAATTTTTTTGCAGGCAAAGATACCGCATCAAACAGATTGAAATGGTTACATAATAATCATATTAGCTATATTTTTACATTCGCGTGGACACCTATTTCTGATATACAGGAGCTTGAGGTTATTCAAAAAAATGATTACGCGATATTGTATAAAGTGAAGTAATTGATATACTACAAAAATCCGATTATACACAGACTATATGGGTAGAGTATTTTCATTTTTATCAGAACAAAAGAACTTCACTATTATTCTGGCCATTGGATTATTGTTCCGGCTTGTTCTGATACCTTCTCCTGGATTTGAAGCAGATATATCGTTTTGGAAATCCTGGGGACTTGCAGTAAAGGACTATGGCATCGTTAAAGGATTACCACTAACGAACTTTAATTACCCGACTCCCTTTGGATACATCCTTGCCATTATGGCGTATGTATATAGTTTTTTTGCTGATCCGCATAATTTTAAGGAATTCTGGAGTAATACAAATGTATTGTTTCTTGCGATTGCAAAAGCACCTTCTATCTTGGCTGATTTTGGTATCGTTGCGATTATTCTTTGGATCGGTAAACATGCAAAGCGGCTCAATTTCCCTACCCTTCCGATCACTGTTTACTATCTTCTTGCAACTCTCTACTTGCTGTCTCCCCTTCCTATGTTTGATGGGGCACTCTGGGGACAGGTAGATAGTGTAGGAGTATTTCTATTTCTTCTGGCAAACTGTTTTATCTGGAAAAAGCAGCCGTTCTGGGGTGGCGTGTTTTATATGGCATCCATGATGACAAAGCTGCAAAACCTTATTTATGGTCCTGCCTTTTTTCTGTTCACCTGGCAGTATCTAGGATATACCGGATTTATAAAAGCGATTGGTGGCGCTCTTTTGGCATTTAGCGGCCTTAATATTGAGTTTATACTAGCTCGCCAAATGAGTCGTGTAGCCGGAGATTTAACGGGAAATTATGATTATTTTCCATGGATGTCACTGAATGCCTATAACGTTTGGTGGATTGTTGCAAAAGCGCATGGGATGCAGATATCGGATAAGCTTTCTGCTATCGGCATTGCCAACGCAAAAACAGTAGGACTGTATATGTTTGCATCTACATATCTGTTGGCTACCCTTCAAATGCTCAAAGGCAAATTCCTTCCGATGCACGCTACTAAAAGGGCTAGAACATCTGAAGTTTCAGACGATATTATAAACAAAGAACTGATATTCCGATATTTGAGTGCGCTTATCATTGTCTGTGCAGGTTTTTTCCTGTTTCAGACAGAGTCACACGACAGATACGCATTTCCGATTGCTGTGTTCGCCCTGCTCTGGGGTCCATTTTATATTCAGGAACTACGAACGGCACACAATGAACTACGTACCAAACTATTCTTATATGTATATGGATTTTTTACGATCCTTTTTTTCTATAATATTCATAACGCCATGATTGCCAATTATCCGAATAATGGAATTCCATTTCTCGGAAGTCTGAATATTCCAAGCCTTACGATCCTCGCAGCGTACCTTCAGATAGGACTGTTTTTATTTTTCTTGTATAGCATACGCACGTATGTTACGACCTCTGTCTTTGTCGTTTCAGTAGCTGCATGGATACTTCTTATCACAGCAACCAACGCATCATTACTTCTTGGGAAACCGATACCTATAACGAAGCTGACGCCAATCACAAGCATCACGGGATACGGCAGGAGGCAGGTGAATATGCCTGTTAATGCAAGCTTCGGGATAAACAAATGGGGATTTATGTCGGTGCAATATGCCTATTATAAATACGGCATCGGGACCCATGCTCCAAGCCGTGAAGTGTTCGATATAAATGGAAACTTCCGTACCCTATCGACAGATATGGGTGTGGATACCAATGGAGGGCCACAAGGAAGTGTGATATTTTCAGTATACGGTGATGGCAAACAGCTTTATCAATCGGAACTTATCAAACGGTTTGAATTCCCACGTCATGCTGAAATAGATATTCGGGGAGTAAAGACCCTGGAACTAAGTATTTCTGATGGTGGAAACGGTAATTTTGACGATCATGCCGATTGGCTCAATACATTTCTGATACCGTAAAATTTTATCGCTCACGGAAAAAACTATGAAAAAACTGACACTAGATAAACTATTCAGCCTGCTCATGCTTCTTTTTGCCATAGGGTTTAATCTCTATCTCTATCGCCTGGAACCAACGGCAAAAACCGATCCAAATGACAATACATTCCAATTCGCATTGGTTGATAGAACAAATACAATATGGAGTTTTGCATCCAAAAAGTGTTCATCATCTTTTACTGGCATAATCACGTATCCCCTCTGTCACTTTTCGTATCTGGCCGACCATTGGGTAAATAACTGGGCAGAGGGGTATAACCTCCCCTACTACTATTCACATATCCCTCAAATTGCAATCGTTGGAAGCTATCGTTTTTTTCATTGGATTATTGGATTATTTGGGTATTCGTTTATTAGTTTATTTTCTTATTATCACATCGTGATATACCTGCTTCTCTGTTTTATACCTTTACCTGTTTTCTTCGCTTTACGGGTCATGGGTCTTCCATGGATCACAGCAGGTGTGGGCGCTATGCTTGCAACACATCTGTCTACAGATGGTTTATATGGACTGGATCCTTCATCATTTTTATGGCGAGGGTACGGCTTATCTAGTCAACTATTTGCGATGATCTGGTTACCGCTGGCTCTTGCGTATGCCTATCGCTTCTTTATGGATCCATGGCAGTTTGAGCCTTACACATGGAAAAAATCCGTCTTACGACTCTTAGACACATCGGTAATTGCTGCAATATTTTTTACCACTGCAACCACAGCAGGACATTTGGGTATCGGTATGATCACCATGCTTTCTTTAGGGTTCCTTGCTATTGCAACCCCATTATCTTTATTCATGCAACAGGAACCTGTCTCTGTGATACTCAAATCCCTCACTGACCAACTCATAAAACTTACTGTTGTCGCAGGTATATCTATTTTTCTTTTGAGTTACTGGATACTGCCTACGTTTATTCATGGGAACTTCCATAATATGTCATTTTGGGATCCTGTCTGGAAGTTTGATTCCTATGGAGCCATGGAAACTATCATACGGTTATTTAACGGAGACCTTCTGGACTTTGGACGAATTCCCCTACTTACAGCACTAACGTTGCTTGGTATCATTGCAGGGCTTTTACCAAAATATAGCGACAGTCAGAAAGAAACTGAAAACAAGATTTCGACCTACCCGACGAATACACACTATTTTCTGGCACCATTTTCATATTTGTTTATTTTCTGGATAATTTTTTACTTTGGAAGAACCACCTGGGGAGGACTTATAGACCTGATTCCCGGTATGAAAGATTTTCATTTATCTCGTTTTATTGTAGGTGTCCACGTTGCTGCCATGATCCTTGTTCCAATAGGGTTTGAATATGTATCCGTACTACTATCGCAACTCGTACACAAATATGTACCAAAAAAACTATCGCAACGGAACATTGGATTATTTGTTTATTTAATTATTGGTTTATTACTTACTCCTCAAGTTTATAAGTGGACACTAACATATAACGAACTCAATGATCGTCTTATTGTTCAGGCAAACGGTAATTACGAAAAAGTACGAGCAGATGAACAGGCACTATTTGCAAAGCTCAGAAGCCTGCCACCCGCCCGCATTTTTGCCGGACGTGGAGGAGGATTTGGCAAACGGTTTGAAGTTGCAGAGACACCATACTATATGCATCTTTCCACATATGGCCTTCCTACCACATTATGGCTTCCTGAAACATGGTCTATGAACTCAGATACGGAACAGTATTTTAGCGAAGATCAGCTCAAGGATTACGATTTATATAATATCGGATACGTTGCTGCCCCTCCAGATGAACCTGCGAAAGACTTTTGGCAGTTTATTGCAGAAGCACCGACCTGGAAATTATATAAAGTCCCAACAAGCGGCTATTTTACAACAGGTGTCAGGCCTGCAACCATTGCTATCGGTAAACAGAACTTCATGACACTCGTGCACTTATGGATCCAGTCTGATATGCACAAAAACGGATTATTCCCTGAGATGACGTTTGATAAAAACTATCCCAAATCATTTGGATTACCGAACTTTAAAATGCTCGATGAAGTTACCTACATAACGCCTGATGGCAAAAAACACAATATCTGGACAGAACCCCCCGTGTATCTGCCGCCTGGTATAGCTTCAATAGAACAATATAACGCTCAATCAGATAAACGAAACTTCCCGATCAAACTGACGGGTCCGGAAACGGTAGATACGGATATGGTGTTTTCAACGACCGTAGAAGTAGGAAAGAACTGTACAGAATGTGTCGTGGTCCTGAAGCAAACGTATCACCCAGGATGGAAAGCGTATATAGATGGAAAACCTGCCAAAACAATGATAGTATTCCCCTTCTATACCGCAATCAGCGTGCCGGAAGGTACACATGCTATAACATTTTCCTATGAACCATCGGGGCTTAAAAAATTATTATTACTTATAGCTGCGAGCTGTACGATCGGCTTAATAATCATATATTATAAACACCTTAAGTATATATTTCTCTGATTACCGAATAATAACAAATGGTGTATCCTCGTTTAATTTTTCATTGTTAATGATACCATTCCACGTATGGTCTGCCACCGGTTTTTGTGTTGACTCATCTATCGAGTTTCCAGTGTTTGTAGATATCATAGTACTCTCTACAACATCTGAAATCGCTACCTGATGTTGAATTCCTTCTTTTTCTAAATTCTCTCTAAACTCTTGTTGTAATTCGAGATTATAAAATACGGACCTATCAACAAAAATATGTACAGGCTTTCCAGTTTTATCAAAGCCGACCATATTTATGTATCCTTGGAATGCAAAAGAATTTGAATTATTATAAATATAATCGTTGAATTGTTGCGATAGTTGTGACAATAACCTTAGTTCATTATTCCTCGTTGCATAAGATAGATCATATATGTCCCGATAGTCATATAATGTTTGAATCTGCACTGCAGTTGGATATAAATCTTTTGGATTTATACTAGTGGCTGCAGTTATTTGTTGACCATTAGACATTACCCATATGTTGTTCTGATCGAATCCGGTTTTTAATACAAAAGTACCGTTATATTTATATGTTGAACCATCTCCGACTGTTCCTAAATAGACGACAGATACCGGATCTTGCAATGTCTTTCCTAAACTTGCATACGCTGCTTGTACTGTCGCTAGATCTGTCAAAGGAACTATTATTCCATTTGCTATTGGCTCAATTATAAAAGCGGGTTTTTTTTCGCTGTCTTGTTCTAATCCTAAATTTTTAGCTGTAGTGGAATTATTGAGATAAAATCGTATAACCTCTCCATCGACAACCCTTGTCACACTCGTATCTCCTATGATAATTAATTGACTATCGCTTATTAAATTTTTCATTAATTCTGTACATGCAGCCTCACCTTTAAAGATTGTCGGGAACGCGTCTTTTGCATATTCAGTATGAATGACTCCCTGATCAATATCATGTAGCATCATGTATACAATTGTTCTACAACTAAATGGAAAGAGTCCAATGGTCCATTTGCCTGCTTTCTTTAGCAGTCCCATTCCTGCTCCAAGTATTTTTTGTATAGAAAAATCTGGCATGTTAAATTGCTCTGTATATGTCTTAATCGTTTTCCAAGGTGCCTGTAAAAACGGCGGGCATGTCCAACCACCTCCCCCACCTGCATCCTGCGCATATACGACATGTTGAACGCCAGCATCTACAAGACATTTTTTAAGCGATATCGTACTGTGTTTTTCAGAAATTATCCGGGTCTGTTTTGGTATGTAGTTTCTTATAACCGTGGTAAGTATACTGCGTATCTGTTTCTGATATCTCGTCTGATCTGCATAAAAAGTTTGCAGATGTATAAGATCATCAGGTGATATAGCCAGATCCGATATTCGCATAATTCCCCGTTTATCATTCGGGTTAAAATAGTACATAACGAAATCCCACATTGGTTCGGTCATCGATTCTGTCTGAAGTACTTTCTGCAAATATCTATATGCATTTGCCTTGCTCAGTTCACGTAGACGATCATATGCGTCACCCATATTTTTAATATTTCTATTTATACGGGTTCCGTCCGGTAATATTTCATCGGCGATTGTATCTTTTACCAGCTTCAAATCTGTAAATGCATAGGACACCGGTACGTAAAAGCTTCTTCCATCCAGTGTAGTAAATGTGCCATTCAATGCTTTTCGAACACTTTCATCCGATATATCTACAAATTCTTTTGCATATTCACCATCTTCAAGGGCAATATAAAATTCACTTGCTCGTCTAAAAATACGTACGTTTTGTATCCCTTGGGCATGCAACATATCAAGTGTCTTAGCCAATTGTTGCTGAATAAACCTATTTCCCTCTTCATAACTGATTTCATCATTTATACGTTTTGCATTCCCAATGAAATCCAACTTTAGGAGTTTGAATTTTGTACCACGCTGTTTTATACCTCCAACAAAATCACGAAAATCTTTATAAATAAAGATGTGTTCTCTGTCATAATGTGGTTTGGATATTCTATCAGCTTCATACTGATTAAACCCCTGTTCCATAATGTCATCGACATAAATTCGCTCAAAGAGCCATTGCAGATAACTCATTACTCGTTGTCCTGCCGCTATATCTATTTTCTGAGAAGAAGATTTAACCTGAATTTGGCTTATACGATCCACTATAAATGCCATTTCAGGATGGTAATTAAATAGTCTTTTTGACGTTTTTGTATCATTGAGATATTTTGGCGTTATATCAACATTTCCATCTGATGGTATCGTTTTTTCTATAGGAAATTTTACATCAGAAAAGTGAACTCCTAAGTCTTCATAATGCAGTAAACCATCAAAACCTTTCCGAATGATTTTTTTCTCTTTTGATATGCGTTCGACTTCAGACTTAAATGATAACGGTAAATTATAGCCATTTCTGGTTAAAATAAGATGTTCATCTCCTGATGAATGTACAATAACTGCATTTCCCCGTAATTCTGGGTATCTATCAATCACGTCCAACACGGCACGTATTCCAAACCGGAACGCATAATCACCCAATACGTTGCTTGTATACGCCTGATTTATATTTGAAGAATTTGAAATATCAAACCTGGCATCAACACTCCATCCTTCATGGATAAATGGCAAAAGAGATGATGGTGAAAATACCTCGTGAATCGGATCTCGTACAGTTTCAAGTTGTTGTATAAATTCATCTGCGTGTTCACCAAGTATTCCTCGAACATCAGCAACAAACTTATCGAGCGATATTTTTTCAAGCTGTGAATTGTAATTGGCGTCAACCATATACTGAGCCAATGCGTCAAGCAAATCCTGTTCTTTTTTTGCTCCTTCTCTATTTTGAGAAATAACCCCGGCCACAGCTTCATATACTTTATTTCCTAACAATAATTTTATGCGCTCCTTCATGGCATCGCTGACAACTGTTGGCGAAACAGTAACAGGATCTTCTTCCACTACACGAATATCCTGAGTTTGAGTGTGTTTTCCCTCAAGTGAAATGTCTCCTCCGTGTATTGTGCGAAACAACCACGGTCCAAGTATTGTGATATTGCCATTCTGAGAAACCTCCAGTATCGTATCAGGACCAAAAAAATGTAATTTGCGGTTCTGAACGTATATTCCCCACGTTGGTATACGTATGGTGTCCCCATTAGTTAACTGAAGTAGCGAACCTGCTCCAATGGGATAACAATTAACAAGTACTGCAGGCTCCTGAGCAAACACTTGATGAAATAAGGAAATGGTTATATCACATCCGGAATTCTCGGTTGATACTTTTTTTTCTTCCTGTTTTAATTCTTTTGAGTGCACTTCAGAAGGTTCTTCTTTTGGTAAATTAGTAGATTCAAGAACTGATGCGGATGCTAATTCTTTAAGACCATTCTTAGCAAATGAAATTGCATCCTGCACAACAGTAAGTTTTTCCTCATTTGTAAGTGAATCATACCGTTCACTATTGTTAAGGAAATATGATTGTAACGTGTTTGCTTGCTCAAGAAGTTCGGAAGAAAATGAAAATATTCCCAATGCCTGAAGTGTAAGGACATGACTTGTCATTTGAGATATCTCCCCACCGGAAAGCTTATTTGTAGATATCCATCGGATAAAATCAGTGGCATCACTTTGGGTTCTTTCCTGAGTAATCCTTGATCTCAATGCTGAAAGCCATGGTCTTCTCTGTGAGACATGATCTGTAAACGTATCCGTTACCAGTGGTGCTCTCAGATATTTCTGAAATAATCCTGTGAGATTAGCCAACATATGCTGATCTTCCTGTGGGCGGCTTGAGAGGTTTACCAGCGGAATATCTTCTTCTGTGATACCAAGGTCTGTATACGACGTATACTTCATGTCAGGCTGTAGGTAATTCAGATACCATGGCTGTAGAACGTACACATGGCGTTCTTTCCACTGTTTGATAATCGGATTAAGGAATGTAATATTCTGGTTTGCACTTTGCGCAAAAGCAGCATCGATAACGTAATCTAGTGGACCTCCGGGATCTTTTTTATGTCCAGATGCAAGAGGTCTGAAAAACAGCCCCCCTTTGTAGTGCGCCAGCTGTACGTTGTATCTTTCCTGTAACATATCAAGGAAATATCGAGTAGCGTCAAATTGATCCAGTTCTGAGAATGTGGATCTGTCCGATTCATATAAACTCATGTAGCTTGCAAAGGCTACTACATCTGTATTTACCTTTTCACGAATTGCCTTGAAGGCAGTATCATAATCCACATAGAGACCGAAGGCATTAAGCCAAATTTTCACATACTGGACGCCTTTACCAAAGAGTGAGTTGGACTTTTCCAATACTGACTGTTGTAATGCACTGTTATTTCTTATTAATTCATCAAAATTTTCTGAACGAATCGCATCTATCTTATTTCTGATTTTTACAATTGGTGGATCACCACTCATCAAATCAAGAGTTTCAGTAATGATTTGACGAATCATACCGGACATTCTCTCGACCTCTTCTGCATTTACACCAGCGGTTAAAAGAGCAAACTGATCGGATGCGACTATCTGACTGACACCAAAACCGGTCCCTGAACCATTCGGAAATTGCCGCAGTAGAGTAATTTTTTCCGGAGTAACAAGCTGAGCAATAGCATGAGTATCAACAGTAATATCTTTTTCTAATAATTCTGACTCAATTTCAGTACCAATAGGCATAAATGGGTATGAAGAGGCATTCCACACTACTTCAGATATATCTGACTGAGAAAGCGTCGGATCCGCTTGTTGCATATATGTCAAAATCGTTTCTGCAGGCGCTGATCCTGTATGTACTGTTAATCCATCCGCATTTGTTATTGTATGGTTATGCGTAATAAATGTTTGCGCGAAGGAAAATACATAGCGCAGTTCTCCCTTTACCCGAACTGCATATAGTGTAGGAATTTGCTCTGCACGAAGATGACCATTTGCAACAAGTGTATGCATAATAATCCATGCCTGTATATATAATCTGTTTGCTTCATCACGATTTGGAGCATTCGTTCTATAAAGTCTTGAAAATATTGATTTCGCTGCAGCCAATGAAATATCAGGGGCAGCATGTTCCATAACTGCCTGTTTGTAATAGCGACGTGTATGTTCTTCATGTGCAGTACTATTCACAAAATCACCAGGTGAAGCAGAAGCACGTAAAGATATGTCACCAGATGATGTGGGAAGTACGGTTATGGAACGAGTTGTATTTGTTATCTCTGTTCCCTGTATCGTTCTCCATACCCATAATCCTATAATTGTTATCGAACCGTTTTTAGGCACTTGCATGACTGTCTTAGGACTAAAGATATGCAAGCCATTTTGCACATATATCCCCCATTTTGGGATGCGGATATTTTTACCGTTAGTTAACTGAAGTAGCGAACCTGCTCTGACAGGATAACAAACGACAGGCTCTGCAGGTTCCTCGGCAAAGACTGTGAGAAACGAATCATATGCCGTTCCACAGCCGGTATTCCCCTGCACACGATTCGCTTTTTGCTGAACAAAGACAGGTTCATTTTCCGGTGCTATAAATGGTAATCCGTATAGCACTTCGTGATTAGAGCTCAAAACAAATGCAAAATTGCCGTCAGCGAGTTTAGCAACAACATAGGTAACACCTTCTGATGCACTCTCTGCGGATGCGTATGAAAACGTCACTTCATCACCTGTTGCTAAAGATCTGTATGCATTTGGCGCGGTATATTTGATAGCTAGCCGTTCACCTTTTTTCTTTATCCATATAGCAAATGCTTTTTCTTCCGGTTTTATTTCAAGCGTTCGCATAGATGTAGAGTATCGAGTGCTTGCATGACCCTCTCCTATAGGACCGATTTCAGGCAATACAATGTCTGATTTCTTTGCATCATTTGGTTTTCCTATTGTTTTAATCTTGAAATCTGAGTCAGTTTTTTTATACTCGGTCTTATCCGAAGTCCAAGTTAGTGACGTTATAACAAAAGGAGTTTGCTTTGTGTCCCTTTGCAATATTTCTGTCAGTTTTTCTCCATATGCAGAGACAGGAACATCTAATGCCATTGTGCTTAATAGCTCATTCTGAATACTTTTTATATTCTTTCTAGTCATCACGTATTGATTCCCCGTTTTAGGAATTGGATAGAAATAAACATTCCATTCACTTTTGAATTTGTCCACCACCTGTGCCAGCGCAACTGTGCCAAGTTCTGCAGGATCGGATGCGCGGACAGCCTTACTTCCCTCTTTGTTTATCACAAGCGGTTCATCCGTATTTGTGAGCGCTACACCAATCCATTGTCCATTTACATCTTTTATTCTGAACACGAATGTGAGTTCAACTGTTTCTTTCTTTATTCCCATCAGTTGCAGTTGTTCACGAAGGAAAAATCTGAGCGCATCCTGTGGCCATACGTCCATAAGATGTTCCGGCATCAGTTCATGTTTTTGGAAATATTTGCCTATTTCCTCTGCCATGATTGACATTCGTTCTGATTGATCCGTTCTCCCCTGCGGATCGCGAAGGATCACACTCATGGTCTCAGTGGAAGCTGTAACAGTATCCCCATTTACAACGGTATAGAGGCTCTTCATAGTTTCTTTTGATGGAGTACTTCCTACAACCTGTGTGGAGAATGGAAATGCGCTGGATGCAGACGTTTGTATGGTTGGGAATATAAGTTCAAGTGAGCTCACATCGGACACATCACGACGGAGAGCATTAGGAGCTCTGCCGGATAACCGTTCCTGATACTGTTGATACCCGTCAGGAGAGGCCAGACTCAACCATGCAAAGAATTGATCGTTATAATAGGCCAATGCATCATGTAGATGTCGCCTTCCCTCTACAGAATCGATATCCATAGGCATGGACATGATGTTCCCTGCATCATCATGTTGTGCTGTTTGCATCATAAAGGAAACGGCGCGCACCGCAAGTTCACGGATTTCTACCGGTGTGTTTTTCAATACAGCGTATACGACTTCAGGATCATATGTGGCCGTCACTGTACCCTGTTCGTTTTTCCGGGCAATAGCTTCCCGTACATGGGGGTAGAGGGCAATGTATGTCGCATATAAATCTTCCATTTGAGCATCAGATATGCGTATTTTTTTTGCGGTGGTCTGTTGAAGTTTTTCCATATACGTAAACAGATCACCACCGATGATTTGCCCCAGAAAATGCCACATACGCCGTTCCGTCGGAGATAATTCAGGATTATCCGCATTTACTGCCAAACTTTTGGCAATGGCAGTCAAACGCGTCACCTGACCATTCGCATTGCCTATCATCGCCCGAAGAACGGCATTTGGGGAATATAACAAGCCCTCACGGCCTGCGAATTCACAGTAACTGGTCTGAACCGTTCCAATTGATTCTGCAAAAACCTGGGGAATGAGGCGCTGACCAAGGATGCATGTTGCATCTATGTGCGCTGATCTCATATATATAGTTTTTGCTATTGGATTGACATTAGCATGTATGGATGACACGACATCGTCAGGTTCAACAAATAATGAATGTAATAGATCTGCATATTCTGATTGCATTGCGAGTATTTCTTTGCTTTTCCTCGCACCGACAATAAGTCTTGAAGAGAAGTCAGTAATATTTATTCCTATACTTACATATTCCTTTAAAAGGATATATTTATCATCTTTAAGTTCAATTTCTTCGGCAATATCTGCATTATCATATGTGTATAAAATACGAGATTTTGAGTCTACTATTTGTTTATTGGTCTTCTTTTTCACTCCTGATATTATTGACTTTTGCATTGGTACAACAATACCGTTCGGGAGTAATAATTCGGCAGATTGAGATAAAAATATTTCCCGATCGTTTTCGAAATTAACTTTTTTCCATACATCAGATGAATTATCTCTATATTGAATTTCATCAATTTTATAATACGATCCAAACATTGTTGGGTCCTGTAAGTACGCTCTAAAAGCGTCCCATCCCCCAAAGATACTAACAATGGTCGAAAAATCACCTAACTTAATCTGTGCAAATACTTGGTCAGCAGTATTCTGCCCAACTTTTTCTACTAAAAACGGCTTTAACACAGTAAGTAGCTTAATTACACCAATATCATAATAACTTTCGTTGTATGCATCAATTGATTCCAGTTGATTCAGTCGTGTAATCGATTCATCTAAGGTCATTGATAAACCATATGGAAGGTGCGAATAATAATTTAATTCCGGTGTATTTATTTGCGTATCGACTTGCATATGATTCATTTCATGAACTGATGTACTTATAGCTTGTTTTCTATTTTCAACTATTAACGCTTTTGATAAAAACGCTACTCCTGTGCCATGTCCCATAAAGCCGTTTTGATTTATCATCCCTGTTAAGAATCTGGGGAGAGGCAATATTGGAAAATATGAATTTATAGTTATTGCCTGTAGTATTTTCTTCTCAGCATCGGATCTTAACTCATCAGAGTCTAACCCTGTACTTGCGTTTGAATATGCTAATTGAAAATTCCTATCAAATGCCTTAATGAACGTATTAACAACTTCTCTATTAAATTCAGATAACTCAGATACTGACATGTCAGCGATTTCTCCTGCTATTGATAAATTATTTATATAAGAAATCATCATCAAAATTGCTGTGTGCTTGATATCAGAACTGACAGTGGCATACATCCATGGCAATGCCTTTTGATATAAAAATGTACCAAAGTCAGTCCCAGAAAATAGCGCAGCATTTGCTACTATAATAGAGTGACCAATAAGATAAAAAGGATATAGCTTTGTATATTTCTGGAGTGCTTTCAGAATAAAAAAAGATTTTGTCCAATCAAACATTCTTCCGTATTTTTCTTCCGCAGTAAGATCGTCATTTATATTGATTACATCTTTTTGTTGTGATGAATGCCTAATATCATATGATCCAGTTTTATTATAATTATCAAGTATTTTATTAATAATCGAATCAAAATCAGATAATTGCTCTGTGGAGAAATATTTTGATATATTCATTTGTTCATTACTATACACAAATAAACGTGAACGGGAAGTTATATTTTGAACTTGATTTTGTTTGAATTGGCCAAAAACATTCTTTTTTCCAAACAATCTCCCCCACACTATTCTGTTCATTCTCGTGCCCAGCAGTTTTGCTCCGGTAATAAGCTGGTTGTAGAGTTTACGGGTCATACCCGTTTTGCATCCTGCGGCATATACTCTTGGCAATATGTGAATGCCCACTTGCGTTGGATCACAGGATTCTCCTTCATCTTGCACCCCTGTTCGCTTTGCTGCTGTATTGACCAGTGCAATAAGCGCCGCTTGCGCAGCTGCTTCAGTTTGATCTACGGGCGCAATTTCATCCGCAATTCGCAAATATACGCCGTTTTCCTCAGCTAGTCGTATCAAATCATCTTGCATACGACCTTCTACCTGTCGCAGCGCATCATCCACAGCATTTGCCGCCTTTTCAGCAGACATATGTGGATCCTTCAGATCTTCCGGTGTGATTACCGTTTCTTTTAGCCACTTCATAACACCGATTGGAATTCCATTTCGAAGCAGTGGTCCTGCCAGAGGAGTTTCTTCAAGAACTCCACCCATGAGCCAGACAGGAGACCATGTTGCAAGTAGCTTTTTTGCATCTACAATTGTTTTTCCATCCCACCCCATCATAAGGCGATACGTTCGAATCGATCCGAATGTATTTTTCCGCTGAAAACCTTCCTCATCCCCTATCGGCACCAGTCCGATTCGTGTAAAAAACCGATCATACACTCGCTGAAGTGCTACGGCAATCGGGCTGTATAGCTGAAATGCCGGTCCCAAATCCCACATGCCACGTATAGCCTTCAAATTTCCGATCGCCCGTACAATAGCAGGCGTCGTCATATTTGCAATAGACTGATCTACTGTTGAAACTGTGCCTGTCACTGTTTTGCCGTAGGTAGATATATGTGTGATTCCTGCGTGTGCAGGACCTGCTGCTGCTTTTGATCCCGTATGGATGACTCCTGATATCCCCTCCACCAGCAGCCACTGAAACACTTCAGACTCTGGAGCTCGTCCAAATAACTGGACAGCATCTACCATAAGTACTACCGGTGAGGATTTGTACTTCGGATTTCTATTGTGTTCGTAGACGTATTCAGCTAAATCAGGGAGAATCTCATTAAATCCTTCATCTGTCTTGCTTGCAAGAGTGAAAGATATGTACTGTGCTCCTTCTTCTATGGCCTTTATATATGCCGCAAGTATAACCGGATTTTTCTTATAGGTGCCGTCTTTATTTCGAATTTCTATAATAGTGTTTGCCTCATCCTTTTTTAGTGTATCTATGACAAGCGATCCGTTTTCATTGGTAGTAACCGACTTTACAGGGTTGGGGAAAAAGTATCCTCGTGCTTCCAAAATGGCATTTGAGCCTGATGCTGCAAATAACATATATGCATTTTTCACTTCCTCGATCAGAACTCGTTTGAGTGCAGCTAACTGATCCGGTGTTATGATGGTTTTCAATAGAGGATAACGATTCAAAATTTCACGAAATGCAGATCCGAGGGTCAATGGTAAAAACTCCTCTGCAGGCTGAGCTTCCAGTTGGCGCACAAGTCCATCCGAAAACGCTTGTTTTTCTTTGAATAGTTCCAGATTTGCAGTATTCCTAAATTGAGCAAGTAATTTATTCACTTCTCCTTTTATATCTTCTTTTGATTTACCTGACGCAAGTGCTGCAACAAGCGAGGTGTAGTACGAATTCCATAATTCTTTTTGCGCGTATTCTGAATGATATTTCCACGAAGAGGTTTCCCCCGAATATGCAGGATGCGGAGGCGTTTTGGGAAATGCCCTGCTGCCATCACGGAACTCTATCATTCTCGCATCCTGTGCTTCATCCACATTATTCAAAATACTTCGCGCAAGATCTCCCTTGTATGCGGCGTCTCTTCTTTCGCGAACTTGCGGTGAAATGCTTTCAGGAAGTGATTCGATTTCCAGTGATTCAAATACAACGCGTGGATCGTCTGAGGGCAATTTTTGATAGGTAAGTTCATTTGAATTAGGATCTATATCAATAAGGAGTACATAATTTGGAGCAACATACAGCGTATTGCGTGATCCTTTTTCAAGCGAAATATCGCCTTGACCGAGTGATATACCATTCAATTTAGCAGATGTGTCTGCAGCACTATACGATAGTTTCCATGTCTTTCCATCTAATCGTACATTTGTATGAGTATCTATAGATACAACTTTTCCTGATTGTGTACCTGACTGTGTATGGATATCAGGAATACGGATGATAAATGCAGGGGTATTATCTGACGGGAACACAACGAGATACCTATTCTGAGTCTGTCCGTCGAGAGAGTTGGTAAACGATATCTTACCGTTAAACTTGAAATCTGTAGTCTGAGGATTTAATACTTCATCAGTAAGTTGTTCTTGTGTCACCACTCTGAACGTGCCAGACTGTGGAATATTTCGTTTTATGCCAGTAGATTGTCCGTTTTCTGTACGTGTTTCAACCTCACTATTGCTGTAAAAGATTACACAGTTTTCCCCTGCTGCATATACGCGACCAAATATTTGAACTGAAATGGTAGGAGTGCAGGGATCAGTACTACTTAGTTTGCTAAACTTCATTTTTAACCCATCCCACACAACCTTATAAAAATTATGTGACCGGCGATCTATCTGTGCAAACACACCCGGACGGGTTTTTTGAATATCAAAACCCTCAAATAAACCTTGGACTACTTCAAAAATATGTGATTTATAACTGGCTGTGGATGGATTATGCGTCCGGTCATACCCTACCTGGAAAAACCCTCTGCTCAAGTTAAACGATCTTGTAATTGCAGAATCGAGCGTATCATCAACGCCGGGGTAAAAAACAACCATGCGGCTTTTTCGTGTCAGATCCTGAAGTGGAGCGTTATTTTCTACCATGCCTATATTCAGAAGAGACTGTGTCATACGAATAGCAACGGGAGCGTCAGAGAGATTTTTCAGTGCTATATCTTTCGATAATCGAACGGATGCGTCATCCATCTTTTTCAAATCCAAACTCATCATTGCGCTAAAGAGTGCCTCATCAAACCCGACGAAATGTGCAAATGCCAAAAGTCCACGACGAAGTGCAGACGGCAAATACCAGCTATTAATGATCCGTAAAATTCCAAGCGATTTTACCCCTGGAATGAGTGAGTACTCATTTAACAGCGTCAGCTGATTCGGATCACCAACATACGGGGTAAGCATAATATACTTCACCTTTGCCCATACCCCGGTTGTGTCCAATCCATGCTTTTCCGCCAGTTTGAATGCAATAGCACCACCCAAAGAATGTCCCATTAAGGTAATATGAACATCTTCATCTGTATAATTAATTTGTTCAGATACTAATTCAACTGCAGCCTCCACCTGCGCTATTAGATTTTTTGCCGTGTAGTCAGGATTCTCTACATATGTGCCTTCGGTTCCGGAATGTGACAGAGCTATCATCATCTGCCGCTTACCATTTTTATCCCATGGTTCAAGTACCGTATTCCCGGCAGGCTCAAACTGTTCTCCTGTCTCTAAATATCCATGCCATGCGATAAGCACATCGTTTGCATACACATATCTTCGCTCTAATTCCCTCATTAAGGTCTCTTGTGTAAGACCTGAGAGGTTTTCATCTGTTGTATTAAACATGATGCGGATTGGCATTTCTGTTGCTCCATATTCTATTTGTTTTGCAGGATCATCATAGATAATGGCTCCATGCCCTATCAGCTTGCCATCTACCAGTTCGGCCCGTCGTACCTTTATAACGCCGTCTTTCGTTTTCATAGTGAGCACATTTGCTTCGTCTGACGTGCTCACTGGATTTTTCAATACTGCCTCAGGTTGTTTCACAGATACAACTGGTTGAGCGGCTTGTTTTTGTGTGGCAGGAAGAACCGGCGCAGGTAATGGTGACTGTCCCGGATTTTTGGGAAATTCACGAAGAGACTTTGCAGCAATCGGTAATTGTACAGACTCACCGTTCTCTTTTATAAGTATGACTGCGTTTCCCTGAGTGGTCACTGTATACGCCACTCCAGATATTCCAATCTGTGTGTTATTAAACACATATGCTGTTTGCGCAAGGGAACGACCATCTATTTGCACACTTGCCAACGATGTATCAGGAGCATAATCCATTGCCATAGCACCCGTTGTTTTATCTACAAAGAATAGTGCTGATCCAAATTGATAGACGCCTGGACGTATTTCCGTTACTTCTGTTTTTTTTGCTTGCGTCCGAAGCTCGTGAAGAGGCCCTGATGACTGAAATATTGTATCCAACGCCCGCAGCAAGTCACTTCCATTTGATGTTAACAATACGTTTCCTGATACTGCTGTCCTTCGTGATGTGGCCACTAAAATAAAAATTGGTTTTGTTGCTGCGCCCGGATATGTTCTATACAGCCTTTCCAAATATTCTTTTGCTTCAGAATCATTTTGCACAGCCAGGACATATCCTGGTGCTTCAATATCCAATGAGTCAAAATCTGCTTTTGGCAGCGCATACCCTTTTCTATCTAACCCTGCAATCGTGCCAAATAATTCTGACGAAGGAATTGAAGATAAGATTGGTAATGTGACCCGTTTTTTCCCTATTGATCGTGTTGTCGGATCAAATTTGACTTCTGTATCAGGATCCAAGTCTTTTGCGACAGTATTGTCAACAAAAAATGTATAAAGCTTTGGCCACAGTTCGACCTTTTGGTCAGGGGTAATAATTCCAAATTGTTGTGCAGTACTTGTAACAGCAGTGGTAAACGCATTTGTGGAATCTGCGTAGGTGGCACCTGCTAACATTTTTTCTTTATTTGGGAGTTTTTTATAGAATGTCAGAAATACATCTGCAACTGTTTCTGATGTAAATCCTTTCTCAAAAGCCCGTTCGATCAAAACAGAACCAAACTGACTCTGCTCCACCATTTCCAGATGCTTCACATATTCAGGAGATACAAATGCAACCACTTTAGCCCTCGCCTCTGTCCAACTTATCCCATTTTGCTTTACCAGAAGTGCAATCATAAACATCGTTGCCATGCCCTCGTTCCATTCATGCGTCATAAATGGACCGATGTACCGAACCATATCGTGACCGGCTTCGTGGGCTGCTATCATGAATTTAATTTCTTCCAATTCAGTTTTCTGATTTGAGGTGAGGTTTGCAGAAGACCGTATGACATATAATCCGAGACGTTCGTCATAAAATGCCAAAATATTTGCGTCTTCTTTATCCGGATATAGTAGCTTGAACTGATCATCGGAAAATACAACAACGGAATTGTGAATCGGATCTGTTTCTGCGAGAGGAAGTTTTATACCAAGTTTTGCAAGAAGTGTTTTTATTTTTTGCACCATATTGAGCGCACCACCACGGTTAAGCCTTTCTTGATGGGCTTCATCAGGTGTTTGCTGAGATTCGTACCATTCATGAATGGCTTTCAGACTTTCGTCAGTTAACTCGTCTGAGTTTGCTTTCAGTTCGAGTGGATATTTTTTAGGAGCTGCCACATGAAGTTCAAAATACCCTTTTGCCAAACCATAATTTTGCCAAATTGGATCCCCAAAGAATTTCCGATAAATTGCATTTTGCTTTACTGCCTGATCACCATCTACAGCATTCATATCAACTGCAATATCTTTCAGTGCCCTATCAACTGAAGATGCCTTTTCCGGCTGCAATTCCATGAGTTTATCCTTTGCAAATTCTATTGCCGTCGGAATCGGAGGATTTTCGAGTTTCTTTACAATATCTTCTGCTATTTCAACCCCACGTTTTGAACGTATTTTGGCACTATCAGGAGCAATATTTGTTCTATCCATAAAAGGAAATAACGATGCATCCCAATTTACTTCCTCAAAATCAGATAATTGAACTGTAGAATCATATTCCTGCATATATGCAAGAGCTTCTTTTATGCCTCCTGTTAGATACTTTACTGCAACTCTTTCTGTCGAAGATTTTGGATTTGTGTTCGTCACAAAATTTTTACCATCTGTATAGATAAGCCGTATGCCTTTTGATGTGCGTACCATGAAAAACCGTTCAACCTGGCGAGGGTGTGCTAATTCTCTATCAACAAGCGTATTCATGAGAATAAATGCCATCGCGTATCGACGATTAGCCGCATCTATATTTTCAGCAGGGCTTGCTATTAATCCCGCAATAGCCTCTGCTCTCATCATGGTTGTCCTAGTAGATGATAATTTTGCACCACTTTCTAACGCGCTTATCATGGCATTATATTTGCTGATTACATATTGTTGTGCTTCTTCACTGGATACTATATTTGCAATTTCTTGTATGGGTTCAGATCTTCCCCGTCCAAATATACTCCAAGGGCTAATCGAGGTGGTAACTGGACTAATAAATGGAGCGAACATGCGTAGAACAATGTTATTTTGGATTATCGAATATGGAGATGGGAACCAAGAGCGAATATCTAATATTCTATTAATGGTATTTCGAATAGTCGTAGTGGTATTGGGTGATGAGTCAGACATGTTAACTTTCGCACCAGAATTTTGTTGCTGTATTGGTTGATTGGCCTGCTGCGTTGCATAAATCGTCGGCACATCCACAACAAACGGTTGAATTGGCTGATTGTTTGGACCCGTAGCTCCTACTGGTGGGAATACCTTTACATACTGGTCTGACGGGATCTCTTTGATTTGTGTTCCTACAGAGTCTTTCCCCTCTGTTACATTCTTGAGTTCATCAAATGTCCCTACAACATATGTTGATCCTGGAAGTATTTGAGCAGGTGTTGACGGAATTGGTTCGCCCTTTTCCCCTTCTTTAGCTGTTGCAACTGGATCTCCGCCTACACTCAGAATGATACATGGTCCTTCTGCATATACTTGACCGAATAGGTGAAAACCAGTGGGTTTGCATGGATTATCTTTAGATATTACTTGAGACACTCCTGTTTTTACGACTTGTTGAGTTCCTCGCAAGGTACTTAGTGAAGTGTTGAAATTAGAAGAGAGTCTAAAAAGTCCAAAGGAACTTAAGAGCACAACACCGACAAGCGCGATAGCTGACGGAAGAACAAAAAGACCCGGCGATATCATCATAACCGCTACCGCAAGGAATACTATAGCGATTGTAGCGGCAGAACCAAAGACCAGATTATTAAACGCGACATTGTTTGCTTTTGTGGCAGCATCCAGTGTTTCCTGTGCTCGGGCTTTAGCTTGTTCGCTTGAAATATTTAACGGTGTAGCAGATGCCTGAGAACGTTCCAGAATGAGTAAATCATTTTGTGCACTTATGTATTGAGCTTGTGCGGATTGCAGTGTTTGCCTATTCGTATCCATAGACATATAGAAATTAGGAATCAAAAACATACTCGAAGGAACTGTTACTAGAAGCGCCAATGCAGCGGGGACTATAAGCCATGGCACTGTAGCCATAATTGCGATCATACCGATGGCAAATACAATAGTTCCTACAGCGGCAAACCAGAAATTTCGCTGAGAGTTTACCAGAGCATTGTTTGCACCATCAAGTGCCAGTTTGAGACGTGAAACAACTGCTTGTTGCTTAGCCGTATTCAGCGCTGAGCTTGGATTCGGCGTCACTGAAGATGGCGCTGTGTCGGGCGTCTTCACACTACTTCGTTTGGAAAGCTCTTCCAGTTGCGAGTTTACGGCACGCGTAACTTTATCATTTGGTTTAATACCATCAGACTTGAGTAATTCATCAAATACGTCCTGATCAACGTAAAACATCTTTCCATAGAATTTTGAATACATGAAGTTTTGGAGATTCATATATGACTCATGCACAAAATCCGGTTCAAATCCTAAATCTCGGAATCGTTCAAGCACTTTTTCCACAAATGATGCCTGTTCCGGAAGCTTCACATATTCACCATCATTGTCATAGCTAAGATTTCTGATAAATAACAAGACCTTACCCGGAGCTAATTGTTCAGCATAGGTAAAAGGTATGGTATCTCCCAACGAGGCAATTCTTGAACGTACTTCTTCGATTGGTATTGTTGTTTTTTTTGCACGAATTACGAAACTCTGTCCACTGGTATTAACAATCCATAACGGTTGACCGTCAGAAAACAGTTGTAACTTTAGTGAATATTGATTCACACCCATTTCTTTCAACTTGACGATTGCCAAACGGATATCTGATTCCTGAGGTAGTTGTTCTGCGTATGTTGCTGCTGCCATCTCACTAAATTGTCCGATAGCAATACGAGGATCGACAAGTGCGTAATCTGCAAGTTTTTGTAATACAGCCGGTGTAAATAGAGCACTGCTCTGCCCTCCTGCTAAAAATTGAATTTTTTCTCCATCATTAAAAGACATATATTCTTTCGGAAGCATTCCGACGCCAATTGCAGTTTCAATATGGGAAAGTAATTGCGTTGATAAAACACCTTTGTATTTCCGGGCGAGCGCCAATATATGTTCTTTTGCAGCCTGTCCATTAAGTACTTTATCTTCACTAATGTTATTTAAGGACGAAGTATTTTCTAGAGGTGTAGAAGCGGTCTTATCGGCAGTATTAGCAGTTTTTGAGGATCCTCCCAGAAGTTGGTTGAGGTATTGGAAAAATGTGATGGCATACGGCTGATTCAATACTTTAGCAAAACCACGTAGCTGTGATTCTTTCTTTACCGCATTCGCTTTTGCGGCAGCGACCTCTGCAGGCGGCAATACAGGACAGTTTTGCGCAGCATGGACAACAGGAATAAGCTTAAAAGAGACGAGTTGATGTATGGCAGATCTGCAATCCTGTGAAATACCATATATGATCGAGAACGAAAGAATGAATCCTACGACCATCCCACTCATTCCCCCAAAAACTATAGAATGGTGTTTTTTGCTTTGAAGTCCATGAGAAAAACGCTTCGTGAAAAGAGTAAAAATATGTGATACAAAAGCAAATAAATACTGAAGCATCCCGACCATAAAAATAGCCTCAGTTTTTAGTATGAAGAATCCCGTGAAAACATGCAATATATTATTATTATAGAAACGTTAAAAATTCCCACTAAATATAACTGTATGTAGTGCAAAAGGACTTGGTCAGCGAATGAAGATTATAGTATATCTTTATATATCAATATATATAAATAAATAACAAATGCTATATAAATAATATTTACTATTGTTTGGATCTTTATAACAATCTAAACGAGGTAATTACTGAGCATAACAGCTCATATCTGTATCACTGGTTCCCATAACTTTTCCTATCAATCTGTCCACAGCTTTTACTATTTGGTAGTTCAACTCTTCTCCCCAAGATTGTGTTGAAAGTTTTTTTGGAACCCGATTTGCAACCTGAGTCCAATTTGCCAAACGTTCAACTTGCAGAAGGGCAAATGCCTCACGCTGTGAATATCCTTTATCAATAAGTAAGTTGTATGCCTCAGTACCCCTTTTTGTATATATATCTTCATCACTTTGTTTGAAATATTCAGATCCGACTCTGGCCAATATCTTTGCATATACAGAGCTAGGAGTATTGGTAAGCGGATCTTTCGGAATGAGCGTTTCAAGAACTTTATTTTCTAATTTTCCAGTTTTTTCAAAAAATCTATTACCAGGAGCTGGCATATACATATAATACAAATATAATCGTTTGATTGGGTTAACTTTACCCGGTTCTTGAGATAAAAATGCTAGTAACTCATCTGCTAACTCTTCTTCAGAATAAGCCTGCTTTTCATAGTAATATGTTCTTAGTAAATTCTCATATTCTGTTTCCGAAATTCTACTTGTGGTTAAATTCTCTTGCCTCAAAGCGGCCACCGCATTTGAGATAATTTCTTTATTAATTGTGCCAAATAACCCAGCACTCCCAAGGATATGATTTTGAGCATGCTGCAATTCATGAGTCAAACTTGGTTTTACAAAAAGCCCTAAAAATGATCTATTAACTGTTACAACGAGATATTTTGTATCTGCCATGTTTGTATCATGATGCATCTGTCCTCCATTAAACAATCCATATGCGAATCTAAATGGCCTATTGATTAACCAATATATATAATTAATTGAATTCTTTAGAGGATTTTTATCTTTTATCGGTGGGATAAATTTTTCCACCAAGCGTGCATTATCTATATCATATAATCTAAAGGCAATATTTACCCCAACCCTCTCTGCTGTAATAGGAAACCATGGTCGTAATCCAAACATTGCATAAAACAAATCTTTTGGATCTTTATATTGAGCAAGCAATTCTTCTGATCTGATACGATTCTTCCCCATCACTTCCATTGCTAACGATAGTTTATCAATCTGGATTTGATTCAAACCTTGATTCCTTGCATACGTAGTTACTTGTGAGAGTATTTCTTCAGTATTACCATTGGTGTTCTGTGCGAATAATTGACCCATATAATCCAGCGTTGCCGCATAGATTTGTTCTTGACTTATCGAGACCGTATCATCGTTTCCCGGTGATGTATTGATGGTGAGAGAACTAGTTGGAAAATTCCACAAGTTCAACCAGATTCTTCTAAATCTCCCAGGTAATGTTTCCCAGCTACTTTCAATGATTGGGATTATTTGAGGCATTGTAGAGACAATTCTCCCCATAGCAGAACAGGAAGTATTTGTACCAGCATCAGCATACACAGTCGGGAGTAACGATAGACCGGAACATCGCCGAGCTTCCTCATATAACTGCCCTGCTGCACGCTCTGTGATGTCATACGCGACTAATTCTGCTTGCGTAAGGAGAACTGGAACTATACCAATTCTCGATATTTGCTGATCCCAGCCTGCACTATTAACGGAATCTAGCATTTGTTTTATCTGCTGTGCTCTGTTTTCTAATATACCTACTGAAATCAGTCTGGTTACAATAGAATCATCTCCCTGTTCTAGATATAGATTGGCTGCTTTTAGCGCTTCTTTCATGGTATACGGCATGGGAACTTTTGAACCGTATATGGAATTGTCGTACATAATAGCGCTGACGATTGCTATATTTACGCGTCTTGAATTTACAAGTTTATCGGTTCTACTTCCAAATTGGCCGGAAACAATTTCCTCTACAATATCCCGTATATCTTCATATGCAAAATCTAAATTCATCATATATTGAACCAGTTTTCTCAGTACTGAACGGCTTTCTCCAACAAGCGAAATCAAATAGTCAAGCGTAAAATTACCATCGGCATCAGTATTTGACTTCCGTAAAGAAACGGATTGTCGTAACTCTTCTGCTGTCACTATATTTCCATTCGTTGATAGAATTTCGGCCAATCGGCCGAATGGATCAAATATAAATGCAATAATCGATGCATAGATTTTTGGAAATGTGCTTGGTTTTGAAGATTGTCGTGTTGATTGTGAATTATTTGTTGTGGTAGATGATGGCCCTATTGCGTCGGATCCTGTTTTTATCCCTAGGATCACATCACCATCAAACACATAGGTAGCAGCCATAAATGTGGTTGGATTACCAGACTTGTCTGCGTTGAATGTGCCTACCGCTATCGTCTCTCCAGGCTTTATGGTTGGCATCTCTCCTTGATTGTTTTTGATGAGTATTCGGTCGCCAATTGGTTGTAATGTAACTGGATCAATTTTCCTCCACCACCAGTATTGTCCCTTTGGAAGTGTGTCTGTTGCCAGTTTTACTCGTTTCTCTGATTTGCTATCTAATCTCCAAGATGGATAAGATAGGCCAGACTTCAACATCTGCGTTCCTTGTTCTTTTGTAGCTTGAATATTTTCTTCTACCGGATGCGCTTTGACATATCCAGCATAATTGATGATGAAGGGTTCAGGATATGTGGTTGATGGAACAGTCGGGAATATACGTATGAATTCATTCCCAGTTTGCATGCCGTGTATGGTTCCTATAATTGGTTCTGCTTTCTCTGCTGTTGATTGCGCTGCTTCTTCCTCTGTCTGTGCAATCACGTATTTACCAGCTGGGAGAGCTATATCTGTTGTTTTACCACCAGTTGTCACAACAGGAACCGTAGCGCCTAGTGGGATAATCGGACATGGCCCAGCCGCAAACACCCGACCAAAGAGTCGGAACGCTCCTTCACCTGTACATGGGTCATTGGCGACTTTTAATTTGGGGGCAGTCTCAGACGTTTTTCCCTGTAATTTTTGAATGTAATTCTTCTGTAATTCATAGGTTTTCTGTAAATCACGTACATCATTTGCCAACGGTGCAATCGGTATAATTTGCATACCCATAAATATTCCACCCATTATTGTTACGACAGGCAGCGTCATGAATAGTGCAGCAAGTGCGGCAGGCATCCCCGTTAAGAAGAATAATATGACCCCAACGAAGATCGCTCCTGTAGCTAAAATAGCCATAATTACAGTTCTTACCCGCTTCCAGAAGTCAAGTGTGTCTTGTGTTTCGATAAGTACATCATGTGTCGCTTCCATATGAGCCGTTTCCTGTTGTATCATTTCTTTTTTGAGATCCTGAAGTGCAGGCTCTGTGAATAGAGGATTTTCCTGTAATGTTTTGATGACTTGTTGCTGATCGATTACTTCTACCTTTACATCGGTTATATTTTCTTCCAGCGGATATACAATAGATGTGTTAAACGCTCCTATAATAAACGGTAATGAAATTGCCACCGGGACAGCAGTGACAGCTGCCATTATTATCCCCGGAATGAGATATGTTGTGGCTAGTATTACAGAAGCTGTTAAAAGAACTAGTACCCCTCCAATACCGATTACAGAGGCAATAAATCGTCCAATCTTTACAAAGTTGAGCGAGCGTTCCATTTCCATCAGGTTTTCCTGATATCCTTCCAGTTGTCGCTGTGCTCCCTGAAGTGCTTGTTTTACTTCGACAAACTCAGCGGTTTGTGTGAGAGTTGGAACTCCTGCCATGTCAGAATGATTTGTATCGTTAGATGCTGAAATATTTGAAGATGTTCGTTGCGCCATCTGAACTGTTTGCATACCGGTTGCATCAGTCAATTTATTTCTGCCGAATGTGTATTCGAAATATGGCAAATTACCAATCTTATTTGCCTCCAAAAATGTATTAAATGCATCCCAGCCGCCAAGCATCGTAACAACTTCGTAGTAATCCCCAATCTCCATTTTTGCTTTTAGACGATCAAACTCTGTATCACTCATTGTCGGAAGAACCTGTCGGAGTGATTGAAGCATGCTCAGGTATGACTGTTCAGCCATAGCATAATCTGCCATTGATATGATTGGAACTCCCGGATACGCAATAGTCATTGCCTTCCTCTCCAGATTTGTTACAGTTCCTTCCTCAAGCTGGTGCCACATAGACTGCGGCAGATACCGATACATGCTATTCATAGTACCGCGATCGTTTACTCTGCGGGCTAAATGCCATAATTCATGCACTGAGGAATCTATTAGCGGATAAACAGAATTTCCATAGCTAAAATAAACAGCGGCATTTATCATATGAGATCTTCCGATAATATTTGCCGATCCCGCGTTTACTGAAATTTCCTCGAATGTAGATGGACCCATGACACTCGTTGGAGGAATCACAACAAGTGGATTACCAATCATATTTATCGTTTTAAACAGTGCGTTCGCAGACTCAAAAACAGAAGGAATTATCTCTGCATTCGGATACGCACGTTTAAACACTTCTTCATATTCTGAACGGAAAATTCGAAGTGTTTCATCTGAGGCTCGCCGAAGATCAGCAGCTGGAATACCTGACTTTTCAGACATGTAGGCTTCATCCTGAATATAGAATAGTCTTGTAAGGTAGAGAGCTTCCCATTGTTTTTTATACGATGTATCAACATAAACTTCCGAGTCATAAAAGAGCACATTTTCAGGATTTACATCATAGCCATCTAAAAATACCTGAATTCTATTTTCATCCGTGTCCGGCAGATTCAAAAGATCCGCTACTTTAGCATTCCTATTTTTTATTTTTGCTTCCGCAGCCTGCTTCGCTAATGCAATATTCTTTTGCATCTGCTGCGGAGTGTATCTTGCTGAATATTTCTTAATAAGCCCATCATACTGAGCGTTAGCATAGTCATTTAATACGGTCTCCACTGATGTGTCTTTTCTCGTTAGAACAAACAATGAAGACAAATATTTTGCCCTCGCATCCGGAATTCCTAAATACCTCAGCAGCGACGCTCCAATAACTTCGCGATCATGTGCGGACAATGTTGTGAAATCAGGAATATGCTGCATCAAAAGCACCGCACGTGATAATAGTACTTCCTCTGACTTTGTTATCTTATATTTGCCCCGCAAACCCGGAATAGTGTCGATCCATCGTAAATACCATTCTTCTGCTCTACTTTCATATGCACTGGAACTTCCAAAAATACTATATATTCCTTTTTTCAAAACGATGTTTCGTACAGCATTAGCCAAAGCATCTAACTCTTTTCGGGATACGCCCCTTGGGTAAAGAGATTCATACATTTTTTCAAATGCTACAATATTAGTTTCCACAACATATCTGTGTGTTTCATCCGTATACTCGGATATAGGACCATTGTCAGCATTTCGTTTGCCCTCAAGAACCTTCTGCATGACACTGAAGAACATTTGAATAGTTAAATTTCTCAATTCGGGTGTGAATGACTTTGTTTCCAGTGCCAATGAGATCCAATGTAAATTCATAAGGCGTTCATACGATGAAACATCATGGGTATCTAATTCGTCACCGGGTATGAAATTGCGCTCAAAATAGAAAATATCCCTCAACAAAGTAAACATGCGCCTTGGATATTTCCAGAATGAAATGATATATGTCTGATCCATTTCAAACTGTATCGAATTAAATATTCGCAGCATTCGTCTCTGAAATGCAGGTTGACTATTCGCCTCGGACCTTGCTCTCGCGATAAAATCTCCTGAGAACTGATGCTTAAACACATCTTTAATGAACGATGCATAATATACGAACTTTTCATTAGCAGCTAAGGATGAAAGAACAGCCTTTTGCTGATCATCATGAGATAACCCCCTTTGTTCGAAGTATGTTTTCAATACATTCATCCACTCTTCATCATTTAATTGTGCGAAAAACTGAATAAGTTCATCTGCATTCATTTTCATTGCCTCAACAACTAGTTGTGATGGCAATGCACGTATAAGTGCATCTTTAATTTTGTGGTATTCATCAAGATGTGTCGTAACACCTTGTGCATCCGTCTGTGCATGGTATGCCTGTAATGCGGATGGATCTTTAGAAATTATTCGCAGCCATAGAGCTTCATCGTGAGAGTACCCGAAATATGCTGCATTTAACAGCAACTTTCCTGTGATTGTACGCGTCACAACAGTCGGATCCTGCCCAAATTTCTGGACGACACTACCAGGAAGCACTATTGTATTTTCAGGCACATCTATACCATCAAAAATTCTATTGGAGAAATTGCTTTCGTATAACACATCCACATTTATCGCGCGTATGTCAAAATCTACTGTATCCAGCGGATACTGCGTATCAAATATATTTGGATTTATAGTCAGAGCACGATCATATCCCTCAACAACTGATTCAATATATGCCGTATGCCAGTCTAAAAATATATTCCCTGTAGACTGTGTTGTATTTCGGTCAAATGAAAGGAATTTAGAAATCCTAACATTAAATGTATGTGAAGAATTCTGTAGCTTAATCTCATACACATAATATTTTTCATCTTCTACCTTATTGATAATTGTATACACAGGTTTAGACAATGCGGGAGAAACAGGCATTATAGCCCTATAAGCCTGACGTAATCCTTGAGATGTTAATGGTTTTGCAATAAGCGCCGCCCCAACCTTCACGACATGAGAAATTACTGTCCAGGGGGCAAATGAAGCTGTCTGTGAAACTAAAGATGGCTCACAAGCGGCAGCGGATGCATCTGTTGCATAGATAATACCTATCAACCTTCCTGCCTGACCACATGTTATCTTACTAACCAGACGCTTTACGACGGATTCCAGTTGTCTTACGAAGGAAAAATCTGATCCTTTAATTGATTGAATGAATGTACGAATAAATTCTTTAGGATCTTTAACAACTTCCTGAATAATTCGTATAAGATCCTGCTGCAGTGACGGTTGTGTTGTTTGAGGAGTAACCTGATTTTGGAGCGCATCTCGTTGAATTTCGGAGAAATCAGCTACCAAGGCTCGGATAGCAGCATCAATATGTACCTGCGTAAACGGAGATCCGCGGGTTGGAGTAGAAGGATTCAGATTTGCCATATTCCCTACTATTTGTGTTATTTCAGATTGAATATCTGCTGTATCAGTATTTCCCTGAATCCAGGTTCGAAGTTGTGGGAGTGCTGCCGCATAAAGATATTGTGTATATGCCTGATCATTTACTGTTGTAAGGCTCGTGTCTGTGGCTATCCCCTTCCAACCTGCCTGTGCTGTTCCCTGAGAGGTTAGATTCCTTAATGTTCCCAATATCTGACTGGTTGGAACATGTCTTCGAACTGCTATGGTTACATAGTTGGCTGCCGACGTGCGCATATCATCAGGAAGAGCCGCAACAGCATTCCAAAGCTGATAAATTTGTGCATCAGGAAGTTTATTTTTTACCCAGTCAGCCACATGCAAAAATACTTTTGCTTTATTGGTACTGTCTATTCGCAAATAATACCGATCAAATAAGTATGATCCGATCGTTTTATACCCTTCCAACACAGTTCTGATACTCTCAGTCAATGGAAGATACGTACGTATCTTCTGAATTCGATCAGTTAATACAGCCATTGAGGCGCCACGATAGCCTGCATCGTATACTTTACGGGCAATCGGTTCATCTTCCTTTGAAAAACCGCCAACCCGAAGGGCCTGCAATCTGAATCCCATTGTCTTCCAAACACTAGGTTCAAAGATTCTGATGTATTGTTTTGCTCTAAATCGATCGATTACACGCATCGCACTTCGAGATATCGGCCCTAGGATTTTGTTTAACACAACACGCCGTGAATCATACATACCAGGGTCTAGCAACATGACATGAGATAGTCCATCAGCTCCCTTGCCTATGACTAAATTATCTGTTCCCACGAAATCAAACTGGAATGCATATCGTTTATCCAGATCCTCCATGAGTCCTTGTGTTGCTGCTTTTATTTCTTTACTTAAGCGCTCCCGTTCTTCTTCACTTTCAAACTTATACTTACTCATGCTCTTATATTCAACAAATTCTGTGACGATGAGTGAGTTTTGCAGGTTGCCTATATGGTACAGATCGTGATGTGGTACAAAATACTTCAGGTCCGGATACTTTTCTTCTATAACCTTTCCTATCGATGAGTACATGTATACATACGAGCGAAGACACGCAACATAGGCAAGGTAACACCCATACAGTTCCCTGCTATCTTCTTTACGGTTTATCTTTACAATCTTCACTTCTGTCTTAAGCTCACCATTTTCCAGGTAACGGAATGTTCCTTTATAGACAAAGTTTTCCGTGCCGTTTGCCAGGTATTTTATATCCCTAGTACGGACTCTAAGGTACTGTCTTTCGGGGTGAAGTTTTTGTAATTCCGGAACATGAACCTGTGAAAGCACATCTGCAACATATGTATCGTCATATGCCGGTTCAACCAGGAATGGAAGGAAGAATGACATCATACGCACAAAACTTGCCACTGTTATCTTGCGCGGGGTAACAATCTGATTTACCTCTTTTACGACAAAGTCATCATCGATATCCAATATCTGCTGATGTTTTTCCACTGCATCTGCTTTCACACCTATGGTCGGTGTATCTATGACATCTACGAGATCTTCTATACGATCACCAAGTGTATTAAGTAGGCGTATAATATCATCCAATCGTGCTTTTTGTTCTTTAGACAATCTCTTTTTATCTGCAATTTTTGATAATGCTAATTTCTGGGTATGGATATTATTCAGATATTCGCGTACGGCCTTAGGATCCTCACTGACAACGGCAGAAAGCATAGACTTTGCAAGTTCCGCATCAGCTAAGACTAACGCATTTCCGCTTTCACGAGTAAGTTTATCTATTTCTGTCTGAAGTACGACATTTGCATCGTCAAATAATACATTGCTCTTTCCTGACTTATCTGCGATAGCACGAGTTACATACCCATTCATATCTCGCAGAGCTGTGTAACAGGACGTACAATTTGTTGGTTCCAACGCCGCTCCCTGCGGACCTGCTTTAACAAACACTTGTGATAATTTGTTTAACAGTTTTTGAGGCAAGAGAATGGCTCGTTCCAATGCGATTCTGACACTTGGAGCCGCGTTTCTAACCTCACCTTTTATCGCCCCATCAATGACATCATGTTGTATGCGCAGTTGCGCAACAGATAACTGGCTGACTAATAGTGCCTTATTGTCCATAAGAGCCAGGAGTGTAGCAGAGATTCCTGCCGTATCAAGGCCTTTCATCTGCCTTGGCTCGCGGATGATGAACGACTGTGTATCATCACGAAGCTTTGTGAGTTCAATGATGAGCTCGTCTATATTTGTCAAAAGCTTTCTTGAGTATTGCTCCAGTGTACGAATCCGGCCTGGATCAGTTTCCGTAGCAAGGAGTGCAAGGGTTTGCTGTACCTCATCAAGGTATCCGTTTGATGCAACACCACCTAACAGCTTGGTTCGTTCTGTCGGTACTTTTTGACGCAATTTATTTTGCATTTCCCAAACGCGTACATAGAGGTTTATGTATTCCTGACTCTTGCCCAAGAATATCTTGAACTTTGATTGATACCCTGATCCCAGTATATGGAAACTATGATCTATAAATGGTATAGGAATTCTCCATTTTTGGATATTATATAAACCATAGTTTGGATCATGGATTAGGACCTCTTTACCAAACACATTCATAGTTATCTTCTTCGGTTTCTTGATATTTTTCTTCACATACCATACTTCCGTATTATTTCCTGCCCGTCTGACATCCGATGAGATTGTGTACTGTTCAGGAGACACCCTATATCCAACCTGACCTAAGAATCGTGGCAATATCAACCATTCAAGCAATCGTGGTAAATCAGAGAATCCATGAGTTCGTGCAGCCATGCCGACAATCGTATCTGGAAGGATAAACGGCGCAGTAACCGTTTTGACGAATATATCAACACCGAACCAGAAAAAATCAGATGGATTCAGTGGAATCGGTGATGCCCACAAGATAGGACCTACAATAGGACCTATGGCTAATCCTACAGGACCAAGTACTGTTCCCAAAACACCTGTAACCATTGTCACTGTAGACGCGTAGAATGGTATACCTGAAGCGAAATTGAGCCATCGAACTAACGGAAATTTTCTATATGTTGAACGGAAGTTTTCCGCTTTTATAGCCACACGATGTACTAAACTGCGTTCGTATTTTTCGCTGATAAAGGCGATATCTTCCCACCCATCCGGTTTCAGGATATCTGATTTATCAAGTGCCTGCAGTTCATCAATTCTCTTCTGAATCAGATCATATTGCTCATCTGATCTTCGCGTACGTTTTAATTGTTCTTTGAACGCTGCTATTTGATTCTTTATTTCTTCTTTCATTGTGTTCCGAACCGTCGGGATAGTAGCATCGGTAATGGCAATGAGAGTTTTGCCATCATCTCCGCGAATTTTACGAAGTATAGAGGTACCATTTATGATTTCGGCATATATTCCAACGGCTCTTGTACCGAACATATTCTCCAAATCATACATTTCTATGTCTGCAATTCTGTGATTAATAATTTCAAGAGCATCTATATTTTTGTTTGTATCTCTATACCATGGTGCCAACGGAATTTCATGAACAATGAGCACGCCATCTTCGTTCAGCACAAAATAAGCCTGAAGGTGTCCTGTCAGCTTGTTTCTGGTTAATATCGGCAAACCAACGCCTGGCTGAATGATAAATCCAAATGCGTTTGGAGTACCATTTACAAAGTTTTCAACCTGATCTGATGATGTTAACTGAATAGTTTTATCTTCATTAATGACGACACCAGGAATTGGAGATTCCGCTTCCTGTCCTCTTTCGATGCGTATAGGTTCATTGAGCATAGATATATTTACCGAGAATCCTTGGTCTGCATATTTTGCTTTCAGTGCTAAAAGATCCTGTTCCAGAATCTCTTTTCTTCGGGTAAGCTCTGCGATAATTTCATTTCGGCGTGTGGCGGATCTGCCGGAAACGTTATCCATGACAGTACTTTGCAATAGTGACAGGTGTCTATTGAGCTCTGTTAGTGCTTTTTCAGTCTTTTTTATCTGACCTTCTACCTTTTCCATTTTTAGAAGAGGCAACTGAGTATTCTTCTTATGCAATGCATTGAATTCATCAGTTGCTTTCATTTGTGTCTCACTTGACTCGACAATACTAACGACCGACCAGCCGATAAGACCACCAGCAGCTTTTACAGAAGTTGCGGTTGCTCTTTGTGCTAATGTTTGATCTGTTTTTGATACGAATGTAATTTCGCCATTCTTATGAATTTCTAATGTCTGCCCATAATACTCGCCATGCGCAACTGCAAGGACGTCACCATCTGCTATATCAATCGTATGATCCGGTGTAAGGGCAATTGGTTGACCGTTGAGCGTCCAGTTGCTTGCCGGATCTGAAATACCAATCAGTGAATACGCAATGACAATGTGATCACCTGACCAGTCTATAGATAGTCGTGATCCGCCAAATTCCGGAGATTGCTCGGACGGGACAAATCTGCCACCAGCAACATGTCCTAGAACTCTTTCATCCGGCATAACCTTGAGCATTTCTTCGTACGCTTTGTTGAGATTATCCCACTGTTCAAACAGTGCATCGAATTGTTTCTTATATTTTTGATATGCTTCTTCTTTAACTCCTCCCAGTTCACTAATATATGGTGGATTCCACAAGAAATCATTGCGCATTACGAGATACATTCGCTCGCGTTCAGCCAATGATTCTTCCAATGTCTTTGCCAATTCTTTTTTATTTGACCATCCATCATTGATTGATGGGAAAACGCTAAGCGCTGTTTCAACTTGTTCTACAAGTAAGAACGCAGGGCGTTCAACAGGAGGCAATTCATCAATAAATACGTCTCGCCTTTGTACAATTTCCCCTAGTCCTGTATATAACAAATCCAATGATTCATTTGAGACATCTATGCGTGTCTGCAAATCCGATAGGAATCCAGAGAGCCTCTCGCGATCGGACTGTGAGTATCTACCATTTTGTCTAGTGTATCTATTCTGTACAGTTGATAACGTACCAACCAACGCTCGTAATCGGGTCCTATACGCGTCTATGGATGTGCGCATTTGGACAGCATCAACAGCAGATACCGTTAACAAATCGAGATTATTAAATCCTTCTGATTCCATATCAGTCATAATCTTTGCGTATGAATCTTCCATACGGGCTATTCTGTTTTCAAGATCACGTGCTGGTTGGAATGTGGATGACCAGAGTATCCTCCAACGCGGGATGATTACTTCAGGTTCAACTTGTTTTGATTCTTCATCAGGAAGACCTGTGGGCACTCCTACTGTCGTTGGCTTTATACGATCAAAGCCCAAATAATATCTGGCTGTATCAACTATGGATTTGATCAAGTCGGAGATAACATTTGGATTTCCCTTTATAAATTTCTGCTCTTCAGGTAATCCTGCATCTTTGCGCGCTTCCTTTGCTTTTGCGATTGCTTCCTGTTGCTGCTGTAGGGCTTTTTGCGCTTTCTCCAATGATTCAGATATAGTGCTAAGTGCCTCGGGGCCTGCTACCGCTATTTCATCTTTTACCAAGGCAGCGGCTCGAGTCACGACTGGACTGAGTAATCCCGCAACCTTCATATCCTGTGAAACCTCCACGAGTAAGATATTAAGTTCACTGAGCTCTGAAAGATATTCGGCATCCGGTTTTTTATCGGTTTGTGTTTTTTGAGCAATAAGTGTATTTGTTTTCTTTACTGCGACACGTACAGCTGTTACTTTTCCTTTTACTCTTGTGATTGCATCTTTGCGGGCTTTAACCTTTTTGCGTGCTGCCGCAATCTGCTCTTTTGCAACAGGTGGCAATGAATCCTCAACAATAGCGTCCGTTTGATTTGATAGATCTTCTGTTTGCTGCAATCGGGTTTCTATAACCTGTCCAACTGTATCTGCCAGACTCAACACGCCTGTATCAGGCCCATCTATAGAAGTAGCGGATTGTTGAGTAAAGACTTCATTGACGTGTCCTATGACTTCAAGTGCTGCTTTTGCTTGCTCTACTGCAGTTCTCGCACTCTCCTGTGTTTCAGATAGTGTAGTGATAGCGGCTATTACTGTTTCATCTCCCTGTGCTGAAATAGCGGCTAATGCCTCAAGTTCCGGTGCTGTCAGAATTGTTTCTACATTGAGGGTCGAAAGTTCAACAAGTGGGACATTGATGGCTTTTTGAATTTTGGTTACGGCTGTCGTAATAGCCGCTTTTTTACGTGTGGCGACTTCTGCGGTTGCTTTTTCCTGTGCCAATTGCTGATTTTGTTGTCTTTGCTCTTGTGCAGCTTTTTGCTTTGTTTCAACTTCTGCAACAGTTTTTGCTTCAAATGCTTCTTTTGCCGTCAACAGTCCGGCAGCAATAGCAACCCTGCGGGCTTCACGGAGTGCGTTTGCCTGTGTATCCGCTGCAATCGTTGCATCTATATCTGCTAATCGTTCGTCTGATCGTGTTGCTATGACACGAAGTGTGTATGCCACATCTTCAGGATATGTTCGTGGATCCATGGATTGGATTACATCAATTGCCTCTTCAAGCTTTGGACGCAGATTTGTGTATTTTTGAACTCTCTCCGCAGACGGCAATGCGGATGCTTCCTGTATATCTAGCGTGACTGACCAATACTGCTCTAATGCTGCTTCGGCTTCGTGTGCAATCCATGCCGCATCTATTTCTGCGTTGATGGCATCTGCCTGTTCATTCTCCATCTGCAGGTACTGTGAATCTTGTATTTCATACACTCTTCTAAGAGATTCTAGGGCTTCTAACATAGCGATTCTTGATTCCAGTTGTCTTGCCTTTAATTCACTATCCAATGTTAATTGCCCTTCTTTTGATAATGCATCGATGTCCGCCTGTTTTTGTGCCTGCTGTGTTTCCTCCTTAGCTGCACGGTTTGCGGCAGCTTCTCTGATACTGGCATCTTCCTCTATTCTCTGCTGAACTTGTGCAACAAATTTCTGCAATTGCCCAAAGCTTGAAATTGTCGTCAGCTCTTGCCACTCAAACAATGTAAGCCCAAATTGTTTTTGTATGGCCGTTTTTGCCTCCATAAGTCGCTGTATCTTCTTATGCAGTTCTGTCAGATCTTCACGAGTCTTCTGTGCCGCTATAAGTGTTGTTGCGACATCTGCACGGTCTTCCTGAGGGATATCTAACAGTGGCGATGATTCAAGTCTGGCAATACTCTGATCAAGATCGTTTACCACTTTTTCAACTTCTACAACCTGCGTACTAAATGGTTCAGTTGATAGCAGCTCTACTTCACCCACATGTGTTTGTACCTGAATCATGCGTTTCTTCGTAGTGGCTTTTGCTCTGGATCTTCGCCCTTTTCCTTTATCCGATGTTTCCTCCAGCTGGGCGTCTCTTTGAACTTGAGCTTGTGAAGCCTTTGTTTCTAATACTGCTAATTCTTCTGGCGTTTCTGCCTGGAATGCTGCTAATGGAGCTACTCCGGATGTAATAGCATGTTTGCGGGCTTCTGTAAGCTTGGTTTCTTTTTTGGTAGCCACGCGCTTACCACTTACTGTGATTGTCTCAACAACCGTCGTCAGTGCATCGTATGAACTGTTATTTGATTCCCATGCGGTTTTAATGGCGCTATTTACTGTGGTTTGTGCAGGATTCGCATCTGTGACACTCACAGCATACTGACCTTCAGATACAACAGCAGTAGCTCCACCGTATAGAGATATAACTTCATCTGAAGAGAGTACTATCTTGTCTCCATTTGCAAGCACGATATCACTCTCAGGACCAAATGTTTCAGGGGCTAACGTCGGCATATCATTGTGTGTTTGAATGACCCCCTGCTGCAGAGCTTTTCCTTCTCCAAGTACATATGAAGATGGGGATGTGAGTGGAATAACCCGACCTTCACGCACCAAATGAGATTGAACATTTCCCACCCAAATACTTTGTAATAATCCCCCGTTCTGTACCGTTACCGCCACTGATGCTGTGAGCTTGGTATTCTGTTTGGCGCTTTGTTCAATCAATTCACCATCTATTTGTGCAAGAATTGCCATGACACGCTCAGTAGACTCAAGCGTAGGTTGAAGAGCAGCTACTCCTATTCCATAAAATAGTGAATAGAATCTGCCGACTACATATCTGCTCGCGTAGGAATCGGCTTGTCCCAGACCATGAGTAACTATATTGGCACGTCCATATTGTTGTATACGTTCAGGTGAAACTGTTTGAACGTCCTCTTGTGCCTGTGATATAGTTGCAAATCCCGGTTTTATACTGACAAATCGCTCTGGAACTCCATAGGCATCTGCACTCAAACCTGTCGTCTTTTTCGGACCGATATTGGTGGCAATCTCTACCGGACCGATAGTGTGTGTTTGAGTTTTTTGCTGTTCCGCTGAAACGCGAGCTAGTATAGCGTTTGTAGCCTCATCAATGGCTACTTCAAGCTTATTCATTGCTTTGGCAGGCTCTATTGCAGAAAGATCAGCTGTATGTTCTTTAACAGCTGGAGCGTAATCTTCTACCAGTGCGGTAACAAGTTCTTCTAACACAGCTTCTGCTGTTTGTCCCGGCCTTGCTATAAGAGTCAGATCTACCTTTTGCTTTTGCAACTGACCTCTAAGCTCAGTTTCTATAATGGATCGATCACCTGATTCAATATAAGCAACACCTATCTTGATGAGTGTTTGAACTATGGCTTCGTTTACGGCTTCACGAACACTTGGTAATGTCACCGCTGCTTTTTCAGTTATATCCGGTACGGTTTTTCCTAACACTTCAGGTTGCTCTTCGACAGGACTTGCTTTCATTTGCTCTATAAAGGCCTCGAGTTGCTTTATGGCAGATCTGATTTGCTGGATAGTTGCGTTTGCAATCTCTATTGTCGGAGCCCCTCTCCAGTGAGACGCTTGTGTAAGCAAATTCTCATATGCCCAGATCGCTTCACCACGAGCCGCTGCTCCATTTAGTTTTGCACGTTGAGCCCGAGTGACCGTTACTTTGCCGCCTAGCTTTTCTTCAATTGATTTGATGATGTTGCCTACACCCGCGGTATATTTCCCATTTGCAAGTGACTTGATTGCAGCCGGAATGAGTACTTCATCCCGTTGTCTGCGCAGTTCTTTGAGCGATGTTTTTTGGATAATATCCCGTATCTCAACGACTGTAACCGGTTGTGCTGTTTTTTGGGCGCTTTCCTCTGGCGCTACTTCAACCTCAGGGAATATCCGACCTGCTGTACCCAGTGCTTCATATGCATTTGCCCAGAAATCCTCAATTCCTGCCTGTGTCAGATCAGTCACAGCTGCCGTCAAATCTGTTGATAATACTGCTTTCCATGCCTGTTCTCGTTCATTGGAAGCCTTCTTACGTGCTGCTGCCGCTCGTATTCTGTTTTGCTGTACAACAGGAAGAACAATGCGTTCAGACAGTCGTGATTTCAAATCGGAAATTATGGCATCTGCATCTGGGGAAACCTCTCCTTTTTCTATGTTCTGAATTATTTGATCCACTTCAGCATCCCGCTCTTGCCTGAGTGTTGTAAGAGACTTGACGGCAACTGGCTGTACACTTTCCGAAGTACCTACTGTATATATGATTGTTGTCATTGGAGGCGTTTGCACGTTTCGAATAGCAGCTTCTGAAATAGCCCTATCAATGACAGCTTCAGCAGGCTTTTGACCTGTTAATCCGTTGATTAATGATGCAATTGGATCTACTGCGGTAGCATTTTGTGCTACGTTCAAATCATCTACTCCATACGTCATAAGAGCAATCTGGTCACCTTGTTGAAGGTTCACAGCGGTATCTACACTATTTGCCCAGTCTTCAACAATTGCTGCCAGTGGATATCCGTTGTTTCTAGCCCTTTGGGCTTTTGTTTTCAAATCCGCAGCTAATGTATCGCTTGTATGGATAAATTCTGTGTCTCGCCCTTCCACTGAACTTCCCAAAACCATATCATTTGGAGCACTTAACAGGTGTATGCTTCCATTGCGTGTTACGTAGATACTAGAATTTCCAACCCAGGCAGTGAATAGTTTTCCATTGAATTCTAAGGCCACTGACAACGTCGTTTCTGCCTGTGTATTGTGTTGTTTATTTATATATGCAAGTTCGATATCTATCTGGGAAATAATTTGACGAATTCTGGATGGTACATCTGTTACATTCTCAGCAAACACTTGACCATTAAGACCATAGAATAATTCATAGAACCTTCCGATTGCATATCTGCTAGCAAAATCTCCGTTTTGTCCTTTACCTTCTGCCAGAACGGTAGCGCGACCAAATTTAGCCAATTTTCCTGCTAATTTTGGCGTATCCCACTTCAATTGGACTCGTAATCCTGTGTATTGAGATGGATTGTATGAGTTCAAATCCTTTTGATCTACTGCGAGGAATAATTCTGGTGTCCCATAGGAGTTTATTAGTTTATTACCTTGTTGACTTCCTTCATTGACTGCAATTTGCGTATTTTGAGTAGTAAATACCTGCGTTTTTGCCATTTGGGCTTCCTGTGGCTGCTTAGCCGGATCCAGAACAGGTTGAGTTATACCTTGTTCTGTCTGTGGTCGAGCGTGCAAATTTGGATCAATTACAGGTTTTTCTTCCGCAGGCAGATTTCGTTGAATAACCGTATCCAGTGCCAACAACTGATCTGTTACAGTTTGTGAGACTGGTGTATTTGCAAGCGCAGTCCGAATAGAATCAACAGAGGCTTTGACTCTTCCAACATTAGCAGGAAGATACGATGCTCCATCTAAGAAGAGTTCATTTAATTGTTTCGTTGCTTCTTCAACCGTAGCTATCAATATAGGCGGAGTCGTCGTTTTTGTCGGGCGTCCGCCGGCTATCACTGCCTCCAATATGCCGATTTGTGTCTTCATCGGTTCGAGAGTAGCCTCTCCTCCAAGCATTTCTTTAATTTCTTCAAGTACTGTTTTGACTATTTCAGCGTTATTCGCATCATATGCTTCACCATATGTATATAAATCAGTTAACATGTTCTTTGCCGTCGTCATTATTTGTATAGGATCAAACCGTCGATAATTTTCTTTGACAAAACCCCATGATGTTGGATCAGAGACAGCCTTTATGCGCTTAATAGTCCCATCAGGTTTGAATTCAACCGTATAGTACGATCCATCTGCGCTTTGCTTTAATTGGAATGATTCCCAACCGCTCTTTACTTTTCTTTGGAAATAATCGCCGGCTTTCAAGTCAGAAGCACTCTCAAGTGGTGCTGACATACGCTGTTTAGAGACTTCATATGTAATTGCCCCAGTTGGCTGTACAGGCTGTTTTAACAACCTATCTATTTCCTCCTGTATTCGAATCAGGGCATTCCATCGCCAGACCAGATTAAATGCAGGGTTAACTGAAGCTATAGATTCAGATAAAGCAGTTAACAATGTTCTATTTGCCTGGTGTTCATTAAATATTCTCTCTGCTAACTGAACAAATGCTTCTGTTGTGTTTGTTGCAGCAGCTAACGCATTTTGTACTGTTTTACCACCTACGGGAAGAATACTGACATCACCAAGCAATCCAAGCTGAGCTAATAATTGCTGTTGCTGTTGACCCAGATACTGCGCAATTTTAAATCCACTCGGTATAGTTGGTGATGAACTTGGATGATCTATCGCTTCATGTAATGCTTTATACACATCATTATATGTCCAAGCGCTCCAGGTATGTTCATATCCCGGCTTCAATGCATCAAATATCTTCGCAACTTCTTTTAGATATTCTGTATCAGTCGGATACATTGTGATGCTTGCAATAACTAATTCCATTACATCTACCCGTTGATCAGCCAAATCCCGTTGCATATCTTCTATATTATTTGCCTTAAATTCTGATATCGCTGTTTTTTGCACATTCTGCAGTGCTGCTAGAATCTCTGCTTCTGATGTGCCAATAGGTGTATGTGAAGTCTTCTTGGCGGCTTCAATAAGAAGGTCTAATTGATCTATGAGGTCCTGAATCTCAGCAATTTCATTCATCACGGATAGAGAAGGTACCATTTTCATGATCACATCGCGTAATTTCTCCAATACAGTCAGATTATTACTGTAATGATTCAATGCAGTTTCTGTTAATCCTTCAAGGGCTCTGGCATTTTTTATAGTCTGGGCAATTATAATCCTGAATACATTAATAGAATCCAAAGAGATGCCATTGTTGATGATTTCATCAAAGGAGGCATTGATTTCCTCCTGAAGCTTCGCTACGGCTTCAGCATTCCGCACTTCCTGAGGTGATGCTTTAGCAAGTTCTAAAAGCCCATCAATAGCTGCGATCATAGTATTAAAATCTTCCAGTCTTTTAGTTTTTTGGAAGTATGGTTTAAGTTTAATTAATTTTTCTCTCGTTGCATTCAAAGTCACGATATCTCTTTGACTTTCTACCCAATAAAATCCATTCTCTGTAAGCTGGGATATAAGATCGGATGCCGCTTCTCCACTTTGTTGCATTATTTCCAAATTTTCTTCGGATACGGTTGTAGCTAAAATTGCATCCAATTCTTGAATAATTTGATCTACTGTTTTCGTCGGTCCTATTGGCACTGCAAGCTCAGCATTTTCCAGTTCAGATAGCGGTACATAGTAGCGCATATCCCCATCTTCAAATACTGCATAGACATCCAAAACAGGCCGTGTGTCACTTGGAGTTGCAGTACCGAATGTTAGACTTGTTTTTTTGAATTCACTCTTTTTTTGAATAGGGTTATTTATTCCTGTTTGAAGCTCTCCGTTCACAAATATTCCGCCACGGTTATTCGTTACTGCGTAGCCATATGTTATATTGGCAAGCGTAGAAGGCACATTCCAACTGACACGGGCTTTTGAGGTATCTACATTACTATTAGTCGATTTATTCTCCGCATATACCTGAAGTGTATCTTTTCCTGGAGTAATCTTTCCTTTTGTGGTCAATTTTTGTTTAACTCCAACAGCAGGAATTGGCTGAGGTCTTGGAGAAGAGGAATCTGGAGACACAACCTTCACACCTCTTGCTACTATATCTCCCTGAGCAATCTTCGCTTTATTCCCATCTGTGCTATTAAGCTCCATGAAGATGATTTGGCCAGTTTTTGTAAAGCCCTGTACCACAGCCTTCTTCGCTCCGCTATTATCTTTGTACTCTATGGTATCGCCCACTTTAATATTTCGCCCTTCTGAATCGTATACATTCGGTGCTGATACTGGTTTTACAACACCAGGAAGTATTGTTTTATTGCCACCCAACGTGGCAGATAGATCTATTCTTCCCTTTTCTTTTCCGTATTCAGACACCGCAATGGTGTTTCCATCGATAAATTCTATATCTGATACATGGCCGGTAAGTTGACCAGAATACACAATTCCTGCATCCAAATTCTGTAGATCGATAATACCGATTTTTGCGGTTGCATCCTTATTATTGCTCTGGATAAATACAACATATCGTTCACTCGGATCAATCGTTTCGCTCTTGAGCATATATGCCCCTGTTCGTTCAAAATTCTTCAGAGAGCTGATCTGAACATGATTGCCTGTTTGCGCGTTAAAGAGTGCACTGCCATCTACATATGGAAGTACACTTGCCTGTTTCACATCTACTTCTTTGTCAAATGTAATCCATCCGGCTTGTGTCACATCATCGTGGAAATTATTGTTGTGCGCTGCCACAATCAACTCTGCTTTTGTTCCATTAATCTTGAAGATTCCATGCGCATTCTCTGCACTGATCATATAAAAATCACCTTGAAGATGGCGGAATTTATACAGATCTGTGATCGGTTTGCCATCCGGTGCAATAACCTGCTGTGTTGGAGTACCATTTACAAACAGTTTGCCATTTTGTGATGAATATGCGCCACTGGTAAACACTGCCTGTGTCTCATACCATGTTATAAATGCTTTATACGTAACGATATTTTTTGGTAATGGGGTAACGATTCCTTCTTCTTTTGCCCATTTTGCAAAATAGTCATTTTTACTCATCCACTGACCACCGTACACATTTCCAAGAAGTGCCAAGACACCTGTTTGGTCTTTCGCATGAACAACAATACTAAGATCAAGTAACTCATTATCTGGTATATGTAGATTTTCATCTGTGTATTGTGCAACATCTGCAGCATAGTGAATACCGAGTTTGCTTCCATCACTCATTGATGATATTGCTGCTTCTTCCTGCACTATCTGCCTATCTCCAACCGCAGATAACTCTGCAGTCCCCTGAGTAATAGCTTCTTGTGACAATGCATCAACATATTTTCCTGGTCCGGGGAACCCGGCTTTGGCGGTGATGCTATTTCGCTGTGCTGCCAGTTTTATGATATATTCGTTGGTTATTGGGGTTACGCCTGCACCCTCTACCACCCATATTCGTTGATCTTTTACGCCTGCGTCTTTTGCCTTTACTGTGTACTCAATAACTTTCAATCCTTTGTTCTCAGCATTCGTCACAATGGCAAGGAGTTTACTATTGGTCTGTACATCCTGTTTGCCAATTGTCTTTTTACCTGACACTGTCAGATCTTCTTCTTTTGGTGGTGGTGCACCGGCTCCTGTTGTGGTGGGTGCTACAGTCAGATCTTTCCCTTGGAATGCCCACTTGGCAGCAAGGAAATCATTTGTCATACGAAGTATATCCTGAGCTATCAAAGTATATCCAAAATATGGCGTAGTCGGATTTAATAGGAGGAATCCTCTAGAGACAACCCAGCCTGCAAAAGATAACCACCTCTGACCTGTTGTCATCGTATTCTTTTGCCAGAATGTCGGGAAAAGGAAATAGTCACCAACAGTAGCCCAAAAGCCTGTCGGTTTGTCGTTGCGCAGCAGGTTATAGACATCATGGGCCACAAATGGAATCGCGATTGTTGCAGCCATCGGTGTCTGGAATACTCTGAAAATACCTAGCAATCCTACACCATGGGGAACGTATCCCCAGCTACTCCCTGTCCGCTTCTCTGGGTCATCTGCTCTAAATCGCGGATTAACAAGGAATCGTATTGTTTTAGACAAAAATGCAGGTGAAGTTGGTTTATTGATCCATTTTCTGAATGCTGACGGTTCAACAGCAGTATTATTGGGTTCAACTGTTTGAGGTGCAATCGCAGGGCGCACCATGTGATTTATGCCGTTTGTTAGGTCAACAAGACCCATGCCTATTTCCATTGGGTTAATTATCCCTGCCAACACATATCTCCCAACAAAGGCACCCCATACATAAGGTTTTTGTTCTTTTGTTAATCCGTTCTGCCAAGGATACGGATTGCGAACAGCATGCCACACTCTCGCTACAACTGATGCATTCGTTGGTGGCATAATCGGAGGCGCAGATAAATTCAATAATCCAGAGAGCATGAATAATGATGGAATTATCCATGCAAGCAATGAATATGAAACGTGTGCAGAACTGATCAACCCGGCATACCATGGGATCAACAACATAACAGAATTAAAGACAACTGTAATCAGAAAAGCTGAAGCTACAGCAGCTGTGACCCAAATAGAACCAACAACTATTCCTCTAAAGATCTTTTCGCCCAAATTACTCCCGGATTTTACCCAATTTGATGACCTGTCCCACAGCCTTGATAGCCATGTAGATTGTCCTGATGTTCCAGATGCAGGTGTTACTGATGAAGTATTCGCAGCAGGGTTATTCTGGTTTTTATTCCCATTTGTTGATCCATTTGCTATTGCTGCATTAAATAATCCGTCTGTAATCTTCTTCCAAATCACTTCTGGATCACGGCTCGGTAGTGTAGCAAGAAGACTGTCAGAAATTGTCGACTTACTGTCTAGTATATCTGCTATTTGCTTTTTCAGTTTTTTCTCTGTATCTGTATTTAGTTTTCCGGTTTCAAAAACGGATTGCTCATATGCCATGAGATCCAATGCAAATGTCTTCATCATCGGCGTGTTGATCGGCGTAGATCCGACACCAAATCCGTCACGAATGCGTATGATAACGTCATTTGCAAGTACTTCTTCGATGAGTGTCTTATCCGCTGCTGAAATCAGATCATCTTTTGCAGCAAGTCCTTTTTGTGCGGCTACAAGTCCCTGATACAGGCGAACTCTATGTTCTGTCGTTATCTGGTTTGGATACTTTTTGAGGAATTCAATCCATAGAAGAGCGACCTTTACACGCCCGATTCTCTTGATATCCATGTCATAAAGCGTTGATGCCTCGGCCACTATAACAGGCTCAACAGCACGCATCAGCGCAGTATTAGCAACTATAGCCCCATCATCTGCGGTATTTAGATCTATCGGTTCAACGGTCGCTTTTGGATTAAGCACATGCATTTCATTTTTTGCTTTCTGCCAGTCAGCCAATACATCTGCATGAGATTGTGCTTTTTCAAAGCGTGCTTTTGCCTCATTTTCCCGGGTTTTTGCTGATTCGTATGCAGCCATATCTGCAACGGTTTCTGCTGATTCTTCCAGTTGCTTAAGAATCCTTTTCGCTTCTGTGTATGCCGCCAGGCGTCTTGCGACATCCTCTTGAGAAAGACGCGCTTTTTCAGACCATGCAGTATATTGCTGTTGTGCTTCCAGTATGTCTTTTTCGATTTGGGGCATATCCACAGGACCTGCAAATGTGGAAACGTCATTCGCATATGCTTCTAACTGAACTGTTACTCTATCAAACGTGCTTACATCTGCCTGTGGCCCACCTTTGCTGTACACGAAATCCTTTACAAATATGTGTAACTGTAAATCTTTTGTTCGTATGACGGATATGCCCGTTGGACCAGTCTGAATCTGCACTACTTCTCCCAGTTGTTCTAATCGTGAACGGATTTCAGGATCGTTAAATGCATACTCCGATACAAGGAAAATTGTTTTTGTTTTTATATCATTTTTATCAAATAGCCAGACTTCAATAGCACCAAATTTCTTCGGTGAGCCTATGCCGATAATTTCACGAACTGATGCTCCAAATTCTCCAAAAAACTCACCATCTTGGGCTTCAATAGCGTATGATTCGTCATATGATTCATCATCAACGACATATGTGGTATCAGTTCTTGTAATTGGAGAACCGAGAGATAATATAGCCATTTCGTCGGTTGTGTGCTCTTGAAGCGTTTGTTGTATTCTCAACTGCTCAAGTTTTTGTCTGTAATGATCAGCCATTTCTCTATTTTGTGTCAGATCTGCTTCTGCAACTTTCAGCTCACCAAGTGCATCAGCCATATTCGTCTGAGCGACCTTGAGAAGTTGCGGATCTACTGTGGAAGTTGTTACAGATTCAGCTGCAATACGTGCCTTTTCAGATTCCTGGTGTGCTTTCTCAAACTCACTTTTGGCTGCCAGAACATCAGCATTTGCTTTGTTAACTGCGTCCGATTCAGTCTTCACTGCATTTGAACCTGATGTGCCCTGCTGATTTGTTGCTGATTTATTGTCTCGTTGCGCATCTGCCGCTGCTCTCGTCAGTATGGCTATTGTCGGCACTGCAAATAGTTCGTCTTTACTGTTTATTAACCAATAATCTTGACCTGTAGATTTACCCGGTATTTTCTGAACTATTTTGCTTTTTACTTCAGAACCGTCACTATACCTGACTGTTATCGCTGCACCTTCTTTTATGTTATTAACATCGTCAATTATAACGGTTATACGTGGCTGTATATTGCCTCCTGATGCGCCCATTGCCGATGCAAATACCCCGCGTTCATTTGAATCAGTCTGTACCTGCTCATACAATTTGTCGATGATATACTGTGCAATCAGATGTTTTCTATTTCCTTCTGGGGCATTGGAATAATCATATATACGCGTATACCCTTCCGGATCGTGCGCATCCAGATATGCCGTAATGGATTCTTCGAGTTTTGCATCTGCACCCTGTGGTCCGGCAGTCTCTACAACTTCTTCATCTTCCGGATTACCCGTATGTTTGGTTAAGCCCATTCCCTGTTTTGCTTTTTCCCATAGTCCAACCAGCCCGATCGGGATGATACCGGCAGCAGATTTGTATATATTTACAGTTTTGCCCGTGTTCACAAAGTATTTGATAGGATGTCCTTGATTTTGCTCCAATCCTCTATGGAATCCTTCATATGTGCTCTTTCCTTCAAAATTTATCCGCCCTGCCTGCGCACTGTTTGGATAATATTCACCGTTGTGGATAAATCCGTCCGCCGGCGTCCCGGGTATAACCATAGCAATATGACCGTGCCCTTCAAATTGGGCGGAGGCCACGACAGGGTATCCTTTATCCGCCCATGCCTGCGCATCTTGTGCGCTTACTTCTACCCATCCTGCTTTGCCGCCTTCGCTTGGATTTGCCAGCCAGTCATACAAGAAATTCGCATACGTTCCTTCACCATTAATCCACTTCGGAATCTCTACTCCCATGGCACGTGTGACATCCGATACAAATATATTGCAGTATGTGGTATTACTTGCAGCTTTGTATCGTATAGATTCTGTGACGTGGAAATATCTGATGGTATTTATATAACTCTGCGGATTACGCAGTTGTGCAGATGCAGGAATATCACTTTCAGCAATCGGCAACCACTGGTCATGATCTGTAAGAAGGATGCCGCCATTTGGAGCCGCCTCACTCCTTGCGGTTGAGGCTCCTACTGTATACTTCTCGGGGACTGACGTATCGTATGCGACTTCATATGTCTGACCAGGTGTAGCAACCTGAGATGTCTGCTGTACAGTTGCCGATTGTGGCGCAGATGTATTAGATGTTTGACCTGATGTTGACGGCTGAGCTAATGACGTTGGTTGTACACTTTCTGTTGTTGCAACACGCTCCATTCTAGTCGTAAGCGGACCGTCAGGGTCAACTGCAACGATATCAAACACTGGACCCCCTGTCCCACCAAACGCTTCGTACACATTTGTCGTCAAATCAAATCCCCATGATTGCCCGTTTTGCACCCGAAGACCAAGCGGATACGTATTAAAAGTTGGATCACCTGATTGATCCGGAACCCAATCTCCACGCTTTGCTTCACCTGCGACTACGACGATTCCAATAAATTTCTTTTGTTTTGTGGTTTCGTCATATTTCCACAGCATATATCTTCGACCAAAGTCATTTGGAGATTTGGATGATACAATTCCTATAAACTTGCCTGATGCCAATGCTTCTTCAGGTGTCATTTGTGACTGTTCTTCTATACTCACGAAGTATTTCTTTGCAGTTTCATCCTGTCCCATTGAGGTCATGTCGTAGATTAACTTCTGTCGTTCGTTGAGATCGTTATACTCCAACGGAACCGGCTGATTATCCGGTGTACGTACCCGATCAGCAAGAACAGTATAAAGAGGTGATGCCTGATTTTGTAATAATATATTTGTCCTATCACCGAGAGTTGACCCATACGGACCATCATAATTTTTCAGCTCATCTGCCAAATCTTCTCTATATCCATATGAATTATTGCCAAAAAGTACAAACCCTCTGGCCATTTGTTGGCGCATTGCATTTCCATACCAATGCAATTCACCGATTGCGTTAGCGAGCGGTCCGTATAATGTGCCTGTAGATACAAATTCTGCAGGCATTGGCTTATAGTACATTTCATACATTTCACGCACTTCATCATCTGAAAGAACACCATCCGCCAACATTTGATCATAGCGAGCCTGAGGAATTCCTTCATATGGCACTGCGTTGATTGCAGCATCTGCCCTTACACTATAAGCGGAATAATCCGATACACGGTTATTGTTGTTTGTAGCGGCATTTGAATTTGTAGACTGAGATTGTTGTGTTGTTGTATTTGACCCCGTATTTGTACTACTGACTGGTGCCTGTGTAGTTCCCTTTGCCCTCCAAAGCCTGAATCCTTTCAGCCCTGTTTTTCCAAGTTGTGGATAATCATTCCCTGTCCATTTTGCAAACTGTCCAAGCTGCGGGTTTGCAGGATCATACACTAACACTTCTTGTATAAGCCATTCGGAATCATTTGGATTACCTGTAATAAATCCTTTTTGTATATTCGTTACTGCATATACTCTACCCCTACTATCTACGCGTGAAATGGTGATCCAATGAGTGAAGTTTCCACCTTTCAAATAGAGCAGATCTCCCGGCTGTAGTGGATTTGCCTTGAAATCATACTCCCCAATCGATTGTTGTGATTCAACCCAATCATATTTATCTGTCGGGAACGTTTTTTGCAGATACCAGAGTGTACCTACTTTGGATTCTTGGCTTGTCCAGTCATTTGCCTGATAGAAATCGATTGGATCAACAGATGCATCCAATAAACCGGCTTTTTGCAGTATTGTTGCACTTAGTGGACCACATATCACACTGCCATCCTGTTGTTTTAATCCCAGAAGTTCCGCTGATCTCTGTGTTGTCTCACTTCCTGAATCTGTTACAAACTCCATCGACACATTTATGAGTTGGTCCTGCTGTTGAGCGGTCAATCCTCCTTGTTGATTTGTATTTGTAATCACGGGTGGAGACGATGCATGATCTGAAGCTTGTGGAGCCTGTGCTACCTGTGTGTATACATATTGTTGATCTGATTCCTGATATACCTGGTCTAATGCCTGGACCGGAGACTGTTCTACCATCTGTACAACTTGAGTCTGAGGTGGTGCTGTATCTACAGGCGGAGCTCTGGATCCGGTTGATGAAAGCATTGTGGTGATAAGAGACACCGTGACTATGCCCAGGCCAAGGCTGGCAAATATTTTCCCTGGACGTGGCAAACTGTGCCAGAACTTACTGATTGCCGCAGTTATTTTATTTGGAGCCGTGGCATCGGTCACTTTTGTTGATTGTTTTTCTCCTGCAAACATTGAAAGCTCATAGGAAATTGCCTCCTCTATCATCCGTTTCCCTTCTTTTGAGTTCAGATCGATAGCTTTTCCGGTTATTTTTTCCAATCGCTCTGCGGCAGCAGTGCGAAGTGTTGTCATAACAATATCTATATCGGCCTGTCTATTTGACGCTTTTGCGCTTTGAAGTGCAGTGTAAACAGCAACGTATCCTCCGGCCGCTGATACTCGCTCTATGCCGGATTTTCCATCATTATCCTTATCTCTCAAGGCTTCCAATACCTGAGAGCTTGATGGCACAGATGCCGATTGTGTAATCATCTTATTCATACTTCGGATGATTTCTTCTGTCGGTGCAGTTAACAGGTCAATCCACTCAATTTGTGCTTGTGGTTTTGCAGCAAGAAGATTTTTCTTCGCCTGATTCCAGTTTGTAAGGGCTTCCAGTTTTGTTTCCAAATGATCAATCTTTTCCTGAATTTTTTTAATTTCATCGTTACCCGAAACGATGGCATCGTAAGAAGCTTTAACATCTCCTTCCTGTGAAACCAACAATTCCAATTCATTGAGGAGTACCGCTAGTTGTTCTCTGTATTGCGTAACCTGTTTCGCATCAGAAACCGTAACTCTTCGTGCATCTTCCATTGCGGTAGATGCATTTCTAATTTCTTCTGACAAACGATCAGCTTCTTCTGCTGTTATTGACTCTACCTTTGCTATTTTTCGGACACCTTGTTTCACGAATGATTGGTATTCCTGAATCACTGGTATTTTACTTAGGTAGTTCGCATACATATCCACATAATGTCCTCTGCGAATTTTGGCATTTCCATATCCGCCTGCTTGTGAATCATATTCAAATATAGGCGTTGCTAAATCACCAATTATAACTGCTTGTTGGCGTATACCCTGAGATACAATTTCTGATTGATTTTCTACAAAAGCTATGCCTGCTCTACCCTCTTCATCGCGATAAAAGACATATGTATATTTTTTATTTTTAGATAAAAATGCATCTTTTGTAATCTTTCCGTATAGAGCAGTGTCCTCTTCCCAACTTGTTAGGAATGATCCAAAATCCGGAGCATCATCAGGATTTGTGAACTTCATACTTTCCGGATCAGCAAGTTTATCTGCATCTTTTCGTGAGTATGATATATTCAGCATTTCCGGTTGTTCCCTCATATTAATGAGCCAGGTCGATGAGACTCTTCGCCTTTGGGCAAGGCCAGCAAATATAAATTGATCGTCAGCAGGGCGAACTAGAGATCCGTCCTGTTGTAATCTACTTAATGCTTGTTGTAGTGTAATTGGAGCGTTAATACCTTCCTCACCATATGCCTTCGAATACCAGGTAATTTCATCATCATCAGAAGCGTATCCCGGCAAATAGCGCCATACAGCTGAAGAATTACTTCTATAGAATGATCTTGCGTGAAACACACCGTCAATTTCTACATAGACAACGCCTGCCAGCCTGCCTTGACCTATGTCATATAAATCGGATAGGTAATATTGTGTTCCGTCAATTTGAATACTGTATTTAGGCTGTAGTTTTTGTTTATATAATTCATTTACCGTAAGTTTTTTCCCTCTAAATTCATCGCCAGATATAGTTATTCTGTTTTTCAAAGAGTTAGCTTCTCCAGTTGATATGGTTTCAAGTGGAGTCTTTCTAGAAACTGTTGATTTTACTACTGCATCTGATGCAGAAGTTACTGGCGGAGCACTAATAGCCTTACCTTTGACTGTTTTTCCATGACTATCTACTAACTCCAACACTCCATTAAGTAATTTTACCGTCAATACAGCACTTTCAGGTTCTCGTAATTTACCGAGTGTAACAATATCTCCTAATTGCAGTTCCAGATAGCCTGATAGCAGTTCTCCATTTACATATGTCCCGTTGCTTGAGTTATAATCAGAGATTCCCAGCACATTTGTGGCACGATCCCGATACACTAATGCGTGTCTGCGCGATACTCTGCTTCCTTGAATATTTCCGAGAGAAGAATCACGACCGATAAGTTCAGTGGAGGCAACAGAGACTAGACCGTATCCGGTTTGCAGATCCTGTTTCGACGTTTTTTGAGTCTTTTGTTGATTCAATGCATTTACAGTATTTTTTGCTTGATTCAGCCTCTCAGTTGATTGTGTCAATCTAGCTTCAGATGCAGAGAGAGAGATTCTGGCTTTTCGAATCAATTCTTGCAGCTCCTTTGCACGTGCCTTACCACTGTTCGATTTTTCCACCAAATCTGCGTACGATTTCTTAGCGGCTTCCAAATCAGACTTAGTCTTTTCATATAATGCAACCTGCTTATCTAATTCGGCTTGTGTATACGCAATTGCAGCATCTATATTTGGTTGTCGGATTTGTCCGGCAACTTCCTGATTTACAAAATCATTTAAAAATCTGAAGGCATCATGAATAAGAACAGGTATTCCAATCGGTGCTGTAAATGGATTAGTAAATAGTAGCCAACGCGTTGCTACGTAATAGCCAATATTGAGAATGCCTGTCTGTCCTGACTTCCATGGAGCCGGGAATAACCCATCTTTTAGATATCCAACAATTTTGCTCTGTGGATATCTCGATGCTGATGCAGTCAGTACATCATATGCCATAAATGGCATTGCAACCGGTCCCCAGACTGCATGCATGAATGCACCGGATAACCCTGCTGCAAAATGGACTACCGCACCCCATCTACTCCCATTCCCCTTTTCGATATTTTCTCCATATAGAGCATCCGGCTGTACTGCATTGCGCATTCCATTTTTTAACCATTCCGGAGCATTCGGTTGCTGCGTCCACGTGGGTTGACCGTGTGAAAGTCTATATTCATTCCATATATTTGCCATATCCATTACAGCCAACGGCCACATCAGTGGACTACCGGCTATAACAACATATCTGCCGATAAACATTGGAGCTGATGCCCATTTTTGACCTCGTGATAATGTTTGATTGAACGGGTTTGGTGCAAATATGTATGTTCTGGCAAATTTACCTACTGCATCTTCATTTTTACGAAGCGAAGCAGGACTTATAATGTTGTAATAGCTCATAACAAGGAATGAGAGCGCAAACATGATCTTAAATACGTTGAGCAACGGATTGGTCGTTATCAACCATCCAAGCAATCCTGATGAACCCGTAGTTGCAGCCGCAGCCGTGGTGGTTGTTGCCGCTGCCCCAGTTGCTGCCGCGGCTCCTGTTGCTGTGCTTCCTGCAAATAGGGATCCAATCAATGGGGCTGCCCATCCGATAACACTTCCGACCACCCAGATTGCAACGCCAGCGGCAAGCATATAGGCACTAATGACGACGACAGTCTTAAAGATGCGGGCACCCATATTTTCAGGACTGCGAGCCCAGTTCCAACTGTTCTTTATAGCATTGGTAAACCATGATCCACTCTGTATCGTCGCGGTTGTCTTTGTCGTTGTAGGAGTCAAAGCTGTTCTGGCTTTTGCAATCACAGCCGATGTAAGAGATTCTATAATCTGCTCAGATGTTTTGCCCTGTAGTATTGCTTTATCCGCATCCGAAAGGACGGTTTTCAACGCGTCCAGTGAAGCAATTGCATCAGTTTTCGCGGTTTTAACTTCAGGCACAGTATTTACATCAACAGTACGATCAATTGCGACTGCAGAAATCACCTGTGCCTCATACACGGCTATATCCTGAAGCGCTGTTGATACTGTGTTCTGATGTTCTGATGGAACATTAGCCACAATAATTCCATACTCATTTGCAATTCGCAGGGCGATATCTTTCTCTGCTACTTCTAGCTGAGCCTGGAATTCTTCTTTCGCTTTATTGGCAGCAAACAGAGCCTCTGATGAGTTATTCGATACGGTAGTAACAGGTAATGCATCTGCTTTACCAACTCTGATCACTGTAGCAATCGTTGGAACGATACTATAGACAACTCCATCAACTTTCTTTGCTGTCTCAAGATTATTTCCGATGAGTTTATCTTTTTTCGCTTCATATTCTACATTACTGATAATTATATCTCCATCCTTAATAGTCGCGCCGATAAGCGGATCAACAGAAGTTACATTTCCGGATGAATCTACACGTATAATGCGCCAATCTTCGACCTTAATAGCCGCGTTAGGTTGAATAGAACTACCAAGTTTATCTCCTGCTTTTATTTCTACTCCACGGACAGGGTTGACTGCTTTATCTAAATTATCTTTTGCTGCTTGGTATTGTTTAGCCAATGCAATAAGCCCGAGGGCTTTATCCACAACCGTTGCATCCGGCTTCTTTGCCGCATCGATCAGTGCAGCTCTACTTTGAGTTGTGCTGTAATTTGGCACAGGAATGGTTGAGGCAGCGGCATCCTGTTCCTCACGTAACTTTTCTGCTGCCGTCTGGCGTACACCATACTTAATAGATGCTGACCAGTTTTGGAACGGAAGGCCGAGACTTCCCGGTAACATATTACCCAACGCATCCAATACCGTGACACCAATCTTCTGGCTGGTACTCAGGTGTTCTGCCACATTTACGTAATCTTTGACATCCACCTTAGAATCTTTAGCTGTATACTTACTTTCCTGATCAGCTTTAATAGAGCTTTCATGACGCAACACTAATTCCTTCAGATCTTTGGCGAACAATACCGGATCTTTAGATGGTTCATTGGAACCGAATCGCTTAAATTCTTCCGGGAAATCTACCCGTACTTTATCAAGTAAGACTCGATTTGCCGGCTCAAAGAGTGCATTCCATGTAGTGCCCGCCGGATCAAAGTTTGCCAATTCCGGAATTTTCTTCACCATAGCATCCCATGTCTCTTTGAATTCAGGACGTGCCAGCGTCTTCCACATCGGCTCAGGATTCTCGGCATAGGACAATTTTGCACCGTTGGCAAACACATCACGGTTTTCCTCCATACGTGCAACTATGTCAGGCAGAATTTCCTTGAGGGCTTTCAATTGAGACGCATTAGCCGGATCTTTCAGGAATGCATCCCACTTTGCCGCTTCCCGCTGTATCATTTCCTGTCGGGCTTCGAGTGTTGTTTGGGCTTCACCCTGTTCAAGTCTCAAATCACGATTCTTTGATCTGGTACCAAAATCCAAAAGCGTGTCAGACATCCAGTCCGCCAAATTCTTTAACACAGGATCATTCGAAGTGTTTGCATTGCGAAGTGCCCGAATAGCATCGGATATTGGCCGCTTACTCGCCGCTTCCACAGCTAGATTCAGAGCGTTTGTTGTCTTTAACTTTTCAGCTACTACCTGTTCTCTCTGAGCATTTTCATGCACTTTTGCAAACTGTTCATCCGTCATCTTTGTTGAGTCGACAACTTCGCGCCCAGGTTTAGTAAAGTCGATAACTGGAGCAGCTTCGTCTATATAAATAAGGTATTGATCAGATAAACTGTTTCCTCGATTACCTCGACTCACACCTTGAATAAGGTCTCCGAGCGTAATTTTACTGTTGCCAACAGTAATACCAGGCACATTTTCAGTAAGAATGGTCGTTCCTGTGTGACCACCTTCATCAATGACAACGATCGTATCTTTTGCATTACCGCTCTTAAAGATATTTTCAACCTCTGCGGTCGTACGAATCGTGCCGGTCGGTTTTCCTGACGCATCCAGTCCTTCTAGTCTTCCTTCCGCGTTGATTCGCAATTCCGCAAACTTTCCTTCTCCAACTGCCACGTGTACAGTTTTATTGGTTAATACAGGATCATTTCCCTGAGTCCTACTTAATACCTGATCCTGGAATAATTTAATCGGATCCCATGCGCCTTTGTGGGCTAAAGTAATTTTTAGATTGCCATTGGAAGTATTACCCATCGTTGTATCAAGCAGTTTAGACTCGATAAGTTTGGAAAGCATCTTGGATGCCTCTGCGTCACTACGTACGATAAATGATCGCTCCTTAGCTAGTTGACCTACAACTGACCCGTCTGGTGAGCCAAATATCTTATATTCCGCTTCAGGAGAGTATTCAGTCTTGAGACTCATGACCGTCTCAACGACACCCTTTGCATCAGCCATATTGCCGGTGACTGCACGGATAGCACTCCCATTTGAAAGATCTCCCATCCAGTCAGCAACACTGGATTTATAGGCACTTTCTGGCGTAGCCTTAAGCCCCTCAAAATTCGGGGTCTCACCCACAGCTGTCGCTGCTAGATATTCCATGGCAGGCATCATCTTTGAGTCAAACGCCTGGCCTTTACTCAAATCTCCTCCTGAAGCAGGAACGGCACTCTTTCGTTCAACTCCTCCGTTTTGCTTTGCGATTACATCATCAATAGCGTACTGATAATCAGAACCATACGTTCTCGCCATACCATTGGCAAATGTATTCAGAGAATCAATATAATCAAGCACCTTTATGCCCTGCTCACTTAACGAGGCAACAGTACTGCTTGAGGCTTTTTCTCCTAACAGTTCTTTCAGTTTTACTCCTACTTCGTTTTCCGATAGGTTCTTAAATTCACTAGCTCTGTCGCGGATAGTATCAATAATATCCTGCGGAATTCGTTCAGACTCGCCTATTCTCTTTAGGAATTCAGTTACGACTTCTCTTGAGAATCGTGGATCGGAAACGATCGTTCCATCTGCCTGTGTTGTTGTCCGAAGTAGTCCGTCTTTTCCATTGTATTTACCCCATTCCGCAAAGTTCTTTTCGACAATTAATTGCATGTCTTTGAGAATGTCTCCCGTCCTTTTTGCTATCGCAGCCTGTGCTTTTGTAATCGGAGCGGAGTCATTGCCGACCGGGTTAATACCCTGCTGGCTGATATCCAGATTCAGATGAAGTTCATCAACATACAGTGCAACATCGTTTGTCAGCTTGTTGTAAACTCTAGTCGCTGCATCTATATTGGCGCCGTTTTCACCTTTGCCCAAGCTTGCATTGCGAATAAAGTTTCCCTCATGCGGTTCTATAATTAGTATATCTGCATTCGCAATTGCAGTAGCACGACCGTCACCTGCTGTGCCATTTAAATCACTTGCTTTAACAATTTGAATATCTGTCCCTTCTGGAACTAACTTTTTAATAATATCTCTTACAGCATCTGTTTGGCCTTTTTTCGCTACGAACACAGGAGTCCTTTCAAACACCTCAAGTTCCATTCTGAGGATTGTTGAACCTACCATGGTCGTTTTAACTCCGTTCGTTGTCAACTCTACGGCGATTCTGTCCGTCTGCATAAGTTTGAGGACTGTATCTGCCTGATTGCCTCTCTGACTTCTGAATCCACCTTCATCAACGGCAAGCCTATGCTCAACATCGCGCACGATAAACTCAAACTGTTCGCTCATTCCGGGTTCTGTAAATCCCTCCATATCCTTGGGAATTGACCATTCTTTTGTCTGCAATAGAGAAGCAGCCTTACCTGGCTTACCTTCTCCGATTGCTGTATGCACATCTACAAGCAAATCAACTTGTTTTAGAGTTTTTACGATTTTCAACAAATCTGAAGCTCTTTGTTGCAGATTCTCTGGACCTTTCAATCGCGCTTCTATTGATTTTTGCAGATCTGTAAGTGTCTTATTGTACTCGGTAACTTTTTGGGCTCTATTGAACTCATTTATCAGCTGATTTGTATCGACTGTTTTATTTCTTATTTGTTCCTCCAAAGATCTTAGTTTTTCAATGTACGATTTCTCTAAATCTGTCAAACCTTCGATCTCTTTGAGTGCTTCAAAACGATCAGAGATAGCTTTTTCAACGGCAGTGCGATCACCGGCTGCCAATGCATCACGCTCTGCCTGATTTTCTATAATGGATTTCTTCCATGTCGCTTCCTGCTCAGGTGTGAGACCCGTTCGTTCTGCTTCCAGTATTTTCGTAAATTCTGCACTACCTTTATTGAGTCCACGCTGCATTTCCAATACTCTCGGATTATCAGCTTTTAACCCTTCTGTATACTGTTTGACGATATCTCGAGCGCTTTCAATTTCCGCCTGTGACGCTTTAAATTCCTGTTTCTTCTTTGCTTCTTCCGTTTGTGCTGCACCTGTTTGCTGAGCCGCTCGATTAGTGATCCACTGTGTTTGCCCAAACAGTTCGGCGATCCGCCCACCGAATGATTTTGCTATCGCCATTTCGGCCGCTGCTTTTGCGAGAGTGACCTTATGCTGGGCAATTTCCGTAGCCAACTCCTGAATACGCGTGGTGTTTTCCGCATTATAGGCAACTTCTGTGACAAGCTTTTTTTGCAAATCCGTAATCGTCTGCTTTTCGGCAGCCATCTTCTTATATAACTCCTGTTGCACAGGTGAAAGTCTGCTGATGTCTAATGCCTGCTGTGCTTTTTGGACGTTGCCTAGTTGTTCAATATAGTCATTATGCAGCTGTTCTTTAGCGGCAGGATCCGCTGCCTGATATTCACGGGCCAACTTTGCAGCCTCCTCTTGCATTTTTTGTAACGTGCTTCGTTCAGTCTGATTACCTTTGAAAAGATCCAATACTGAATCCGTAACTCTTTTAACCAATGATGGTCCATCGTAAATAGATTTTTCCTGAATAGCCAGTGTGTTTTTACCTGCAAGGTCAACATACGCTTTTTCGTATGCTTCCTTTGCCGTTTGCAGGTCAGCCGCCCGTTCTTCCGGTGTTTTTGTCGTATCTGTTTTTGCCGCTTCTTTTTTGGCTTCCAAGTACTTGGCTTCAGCTTCTTTCATTGTCTCTGCTGCTTTGGCTAGATCTGACTGAATGGATGTTTCCACAAACGTTTTCTTGGTAAAGAGAGACTTCACAGATTCAATAAAACCTGGCTTGGCAGGTTCAGCCGTCACATACTTATTTGCCACAGACTCTTCGGCAAGCTGCTTTGCCGCCACCCTCTGCGCCTCTTGAGTCAACGCAGTTCTAAGCTCCGTCTCTGCTGTTTTTACCTGTTCCGCGGTAAATCCTTTTTTAGGCAATCCGTTGCCGTCAACCATTTCCAGATACTTGGTTTTCGCAAGTTCATATGCATCGGGGGGCGGGATCAGATCTTCAGGCTTTGCCTCTACAGCATTTGCGCCTCCGGTCACCGGCGTTTCATGAAGTCCCAATACTGTAAATCCAAGTCCTGCGATACACGCGTCCATCGAACGTTTATCTGGATTGATACACCCTTCAGCGATTTGAACAGCATTGAGTGCAGTGAATCCTATATCTGCACTAAGCCCTTCGGTCACTTTAAAGCTTCCCAGTCCCTGAATACCTAAGGCACCAGGGATTGTTAACCCGGCCATACCGATTGATGTTATACATTCAGTTGACCATGGACTGGCTTTACATGTATCGATAGCCTGATAGGTGAAGAATCCGGCAGCAGCTCTTCCCACTGCCTGCTGTGATGCGGCTGCGGCTGTGTATGCGCCGTTTGCATCTGCCTTTACAAAATTAGTAGCCAATTCCTTTGCTGATTCTATGTATCCCGGTTTGGCCATCTGAGATGCGTTTAATACCTGTTCTCCCTGTGCAAGTTTTTGACCTGTTGCATAGTCTCCCATTATCGCGCCACCGAATGTAAATGCGGTCATAAGTGCACTGTTGCCTGCTGCCATAGCACATTCTTTTGTTAACGATCCCGATACACAGGCTTTGTTCATATTGCCGAAACTGTTGAGCATGAAGTAAGAATTAATTGTGGTTTGAGTTAATGCCAATGGTGTCGCAACGATACTAAATGCAGGAGCTACAAACGGCGCAGCCAATACGGATACAGCCGCAGCGGGTTTTATATATGCCTTTGTGGCATTTCCCTGATACTGATTTTCAAAATATGCCCATCCTCTGGAATCAAATGTGTTTGGAACACCGACTGCGTCCAAGACAGCGTTGGTTGCCATACCACGTAAATTGAAGGGGTTTGTTGCACCTTCATAAATCGGTAACACGACGTTGGCAACTCCCTGCAGGAACTTTGAATTCTTCAGAACTGGGTTTCGCTCGGTTAATTCATTCATTGCAGCAAGTGATTCTGCGTTTCCTTTCGACATATCTCCACCCGTCATGGAATTTACCTTAACCAACAAGGAAGTACCTGCCCCCATATCTCGTAAGCCCTCCACCGCATTATTAATACCGGTAAAGTCTTTTGTACCTGTTACAGCCTGAGCCAGTGTGTACTGTTCTCCATTTACTTTTGCATAATCATCACAACTGTTCTGATACCATGATGATCCTTTACAATCCATGTACGATTTCACATTTTGGGCAACGAAATCTTTTCGGGAAGCCTCCGTATCTGTTAGTTTGTTCGCAGTGAGGTAATTTTTGTATGCATCACTTGTGTCTAATGCCGACAACTGTTGCGGTACGAGTGCAGATGTAAACATATCACCGACGAGTTGTTGTGCCTGTTGTTTTTTGGCTTCATCCGATAATGAAGTATTGTTCTTAATCGTATCAAGACCCGTATTGAGCGTGTTTGGATTAACTTTTCCAAGAAGAATCCCCTGCTCCAGCCACTTGGAATCATCGGCGATCATATTCATGGCAGGTTTTCCAAGATCCAACCGATCTCCGGTAACATCCAGCCAGAGGAAACCCCTTCGCTCCGCATCACGCTCCATAGCCATACCTTGCGTCAGCAGGTCTTTTTGATATTCCTGCGTACTTAGAGTTTTACCCGGATTTTTTGTTTCATAGTCTTTCTTTGCCTTTAGATAGTCTGGATCAGTTAAGTACCCATCCAGAATAGTTTTATACTCAGTTGGATTGTTGTTTATCATCTGCTGCTGCAGGAACTGTGCATTTATCGCGTCGTTATGATACCCGCCGCCGGTCCATGTCTGAGGATTCAGGAATTCGACTGCTTTGTAAACCGTTATTCCGAATTGCCCCATTGGAGATAAATTGGCATCAACAGCTTTATCCAAAGTGATTGCTGCAAATTGCCCGCGTGCGGTTTGATCAAAAATCGCCGCTTCATTCTGTCCTTCTCGCAATATATCTGCATTCACCATGTACTGATGGTTGTCTGCAAGTGCTTTCATGGAATCCAGATAGAACTGTTCTTTGGTTGCTTCCGAATCTGTTTGCAGTGTAAGTCCTTTCGATTTTAGGTAATCCTTATACGCGTTGGATGTATCATATCCGGCAAATATTTCCGCCTTTGCCTGGTCGCTGTACGCATTCAACATGAGCGTATCCTTCGCTGCAGCACACCCGTCTGACCCGCCCTTCCAATTAATGCCAAGGAATTTTCCACAGGAGGAGTTCACATTTTCTATCATTTTCTGAACATCTGTGGCGAGTATGGCACCGCTTGCTACCTGCTGTGCATATGCTGCATAACTTCCTGCAGATAGCTTATCTGCCATGTATGCCATAGCTGCTTCCTGTTGTGCTTTAAACTGTTCTTCCGTAAGTCCTGATTTCTTAAGGGCGGTTTCGTAGTTTTGCACAGCGGCAGCCTGTGTTTCGAGGGATTTAACCTGTTCTGTTGTTAAGCCTGCAGCAGTGGTAATTTTTGTAAGGTATTTATTTTTTTCTGTCTGGTTCACTGTACCGTCTTTATTGAAACACGTCGGACAAACACGACGAAGGGCTGCGTCATCTGTGGAAACTTCCACATAGCGGATCTGCACCTTTAGTGGATCGGAATCAGACAATGTTGATGAAAGGGTTATATTTATTTTTTCAGGTGAACATGGATTATTATCACGACTCCCCGAAGATCCCGGATTTATTTCAAGGCACAATTTTTGCTTTGCTGCTGCATCACCCGAGATCATTACGTCCAGAATTTTATCTCTATATAACACGTTATTTGCAAAACCCTGAATATCATTCGAACAGGCAATCCTATCTCCACCATTTGCAACACAGTTAGTAACCGCATTTGCAATAATTGCGTTTCTGGCGGCTGCTGTTTGAGCATTTAATATCTCGTTCGCTAATTTTTCAGCAGCAGGGTCCATTCCAGACGAACCTGAACCTGACGCTGCACCGTACTTTGATTCCAAATAGGAAGCATACTGCACGTCAACATCCTTCAATGTGGCCCCATATGCCCCTCCTGTTTCAAGAAACGCCTGTGTCATCGCATATTTACTACAGCCTGATTCGCCGTGCAGTGAAACACAGGCGTCATACAGTTCTTTTTGCTCAAAATAACTCATGAGAGCGCTTTGGGATTGTTGTGTCTCAACAAAATTCACTTTCGCGGTCAGTGCAGCTGTGGAATTTCCCATAGCTTTGAGTGCTGCATCCACACAGCTTTGACTACCACCACAGGTTTCAAAATTACTTTGTATTTTTTGCAATTCTTTCTGTTTGGTATCATACGCAGCGGCCAATTTTGGATCTGTAATCTGATAGTATTTTCCATCTGCTCCCTGTATAAGGCCGGCAGTGTTACTTGCCAAAAGTGCATCATACTGCGCCTTTGTGATACTTTGTTGTGCATACGCCGGAATATTGCTAATATCGGGTACGCACATGACATCTTTTGTCGGATCACACTTTGTCCATCGTCCACCTTCGCCACAGACATAATTATCCATAACAACGGTTCCGACACTATAACTTCTTCCTCCTTCACCCGAACATGATCCGCTTGGGATAACTACACCATTCTCTTTATTTTGTTTATTTTTTGCCGCTTCAAATTGAGCCGTTTCAACAGCAGTTTGTGTTTTTGATCCTTCATACCATGCAGGTATATACTTTGCAGTCAGGTCCGCTTCTGTAACGCCTGTGCCAGTTTTGGTCAAATCAACATAGGTCCCTGTTCTCCCATCACAACCATATAAATGATGTCCTTCTCCTATAACAACTGCACCTGCATCTATACCTCCGCAGCTTTGCGTTCCTTTTTTCAGATCAGCAAGTATGGGTGGCGGTGTTGTTGTAGGCACAGGTTTAGCTGATGGAGCTACAGTTGGTCTAACTGTACCTGTTGGAGCAACTGTAGGTGTTCTTGTAGCAGCAACTGTCCCTGTTGGCTTTGTCGTACCTGTTGGATTTATTTTTGTATCGGGAGCCAGATAGCAATATCCACCAAGATTTGCACCATATGGACATCTATTACAGTTGTTCACTGCTCCAGACTGATTACAATCGGCTCCGGGTTGTAAATATGTGGGAACTTGTGGTTGCCCTGATGGTGCCGGTTTACAGACGCCATTTAATCCTTGCAGTTCACTTCCGTATGGACAATGACCACAACTTGCATACGATCCAAAGACATTACAGTTTTGTCCTGCTTTCAGAAGAACGATTGTCGGGGCAGCAGTAGGCGTACCTGTTTTTGCTGGTGTGACTGTTTTGGAAGGCGTAATGCTTACTTTTGGTGTTGGCGTTTTTGTTGCCTGCCATGGAGGTGTTATAGACGGTCCACCGTTACAAACTTCCCCAACACCTCTGACAGCATGATGACCACTTGAACATTGACTACATGTATCTCCCCATCCAAACAGGCCAACAACACAACTTGCTCCAGGCTTCAGCGTTGGTGTTGCACTGACACCAGGTGTCGCTGTTTTCTGTGGCGTTGCCGTCTTCTGTGGCGTTGTTGAAGGCTTCGGATACTTACTGATACATGCGTTAACTTTTGCGGCATCTCCCTTTGCATCCTGAATACATCCTCCCAATGCCTGTTGCTGCTTCTGAAGATCGCTTAACGTCGGTGTTGCTGTTTTTTGAGGCGTTGCTGTCGGATTATTTTTACCACACTGGGTGATACAGGACGACGAGCCATAGCACCCTGCTATACAACTCTGAAGTGCCGTTTTTGTCGGTGTCGCACTGACTTTTGCAGTAGGTGACTTTGATGGGTTTATTGTTGGCGTTTTTGTTGCCTGCCATGGAGGTGTGATTGACGGCCCACCGTTACATACTTCTCCGCCACCTCTGACAGAATGATGCCCATTTGAACATTGACTACACGTATCCCACAATCCAAACACACCGACGACACAACCTGCGCCGGGTTTCAATGTCGGTGTAGCACTGACACCGGGTGTCGCTGTTTTGTTTGGCGTTGCCGTCTTCTGTGGCGTTGTTGTTTTTTGAGGCGTCGGCGTTCTTGTCCCAACACCTGCTGTGACTCCGGCAAACGGATTACCTGTTGGAGTCCTTGCCGGGGTTGTTGTTCTTGTCGGAACCGGCGTTTTTGTTGGTGTAGAAAACCCTGATGCTACACAACTCGCCAAACATGAACCATCCAATAATCCGCATCCGCACATAAACCGGCTTTTTGGAGTCGGAGACGGCGAACCTGTTGGATTTGGTCGTTGCGTCTGCGTTGCAGTTGGTTTTCTCGTTCCTGTCCCTGCACCCGCTGTACCGGCCAAGCTCCCAAAAGAACCAGTTGTAGTCGGTTTGAGAGACGGTGTCGGAGTGTTGTTTCCAAGCAATTTGTTCAATGTACACATCGAGAAGAACGGACATGGTGTCGGAGTAGCTGCTGGTGCACTGGTAACAGATGGCCTTGGCGTTGCCGGCTTTCCGCTCACAAACCCCGTTGGTGCGGTAGTGCTGGAATTCGAGACACAGTCCCCACCCATTGTTCTATGCATATTTGGACGACACGGTGCCAACGGAGTAGTTGTGGAAGTTTTTGTTGCCACCGGAGCATTTGTTTTTGCAGCGGTCGGTGTACCGGTCCTTGTTGTCACCGGAGTATTTGTTTTTGCAGTGGTGGGGGTACCCGTTCTCACGACAGTCGGTGTTACTGTTTTTGCGGGAGATGGTGTATTCGTCTTAGCGGGTGTCACCGTAACGTTTGGATACTGTCCTGAAGCACGACTTCGAACATCCTGATTTGATCGTTCCACCTGATTTACCACTAAAAACACACTACTGGCAAAAATGACAAGTAGAACCAATGGAAGCAATTGAACAAACCCTGATGATCGACTATTGTTTACCGTATCATTCGATAAATAACCAGATCGTTTGGAGGGGTTTTGAGAAGAAGATACTGAATATCTTTTGTTTTCAATCAGATGAAAAACCCGTTGTATAAGTTCGCCCACAGTGCAGACGTTTAATCTGCCCCAATTCCGTCGTTTTTATTGTTTTGACAATCAAAACGTGCCCATGTACGGAAACCCTGCAAGTGTTTCTATAGTAATAATATATATATGCGAACACATCCCGTCAATGGCCAGTGTGTACTATATCTGCATCAATAGAAAATTATGTACGGTTACATGCAAATGAGGCACTCAATTTTTGGCATTTTACATGTGGATACTATAATTTTCGTGAAAACTAGGGATTGACAGGGTCGCTTTTTTCATGCCACACTGGATGTATGAAAAAGAAAGTAGTGCGACGCGTACATCATCGCGCGGCTTCCAAAAAAGTCTCACGAGCCTCAACGGGCACCAATGAGAACTATCTGGTAGTGGTGCGTGGATGGATGCTAGTCGTGGCATTTGCTCTGATGCTTGGCGTTGGGGCTATTGTTGGTAATTTTGTAAACCAGCAAATGAATGCCAGCACACCATCAGTCGCTGGTGTATCAACAGACAGATAACCAAATGAGCCTTCCTGAACATACACTGCTATGAGGGTAGGCTTTTTTGTGGTTTTTTTGTTATAATCTCATCACCGGGCCCGTAGTACACCGGTAGTATAACTCCATGGCATGGAGTAGAAAGGGGTTCAATTCCCCTCGGGTCCACCGCGTCAAACGCGGTTTTCGCGTTTGAGAAGGTAGTCGCGTTTGACGCGACACATCTTTTGGATATCGGGCCCGTGGTTCAGTGGTAGAACACTGCATTCGCATTGCAGAGACTCGAGTTCGATTCTCGATGGGTCCACACTTCGTCCCGATAGACATCGGGACTACGCGTGGCACTGCCACATGTATTATTAAAACAGCATTGGAAAAGTTCGAAGTGTGTCCCGCGAAGCCCATCTCAGAGACAAAGTGAGACTACTTATCTCCATTTATTTAAAATACCCTGCAGGATTTACAGGAGTGCCGTTTACCCGTGTTTCAAAATGCAAATGCGTACCGGTTGAACGACCTGTTGTACCCATTCGGCCAATAACCTGTCCACGTGCCACACGATCTCCTGTTTTGACATAGATTTCAGATAAATGCCCGTACAATGTCGAAAATCCACCTCCATGATCAATAATGACATGGTTTCCGTATCCATAGCGCATGAATGGTGGAATAATGACCACACCATTATCTGCAGCAGTAACCCCTGGCATAGAAGGATTGGCAATATCGTATGCCATATGATACCAAATTGGGTATTGGGTAATTACACCGGAAGTTGGCCACAACAGCTTTCCCGACCCAAGTGAGGCGATTTGCGGAGGAGGTGGTATGAACGGTGCGATTGGTGCTGCCTCTGGCTGTATACCATCAGGAACAACAACGAGCTGCCCCACATTCAATGCAAAGGTATCCAGATCGGTGAAATCATTAAACGGAAAGTTAACAATTTTCTGCGCATCTGTGCGATATTTTTTCGCAATACTTTGTATAGTTTCCCCTTCTCTGACTTTGTGTACAACACCTGTAACCGGAGGGATTTTAAGTTCCTGACCTATACTCAAACTATCTCTTTTTAGATCACTTGCCCACTTTATTGTATCAATACTTACGCCATACGTATCGGCAACTTTGGCAAGTGTATCTCCATCTTTTACTGTATATGTTTCAACTTTATCCCGAGGTTTTTCAGATACTTGTGTTTGGACACCGTATTCATTTAAATCAAGTGAAACCGCTACGGCAGATGATGGTGTATAGTCATCAAGTTGGCTCGGCAATCCACCCGGGTATGCGTTTGCAATAACTGGTGCACCAATGACGCCGGCAACCAAAAGGAGGCTAAGAGACAAGTGCAAGAAAGGCCGCTGATACGTGCCTCTGCGAGCCATGAGTATATCAACGACTACATCTTTTTGCGTTTCAAAACGCATGGCAAATTTTCGTGTATGGCGCTGTGCATAGTGGTACCAGCCGTCTCTCCACGTGTAGATATCATCAATGAATACCTGTATGTTTTTTTTCATACGCTGTAAGACACACGCAGTATACTAAATCAGTAAACCGACAGCAAATTTCTAGGCAATTTTATACCATTTTTCCCTGATTAAAAATTTGCCCCATTTGCATATACGACTTAGTATAGATTGATTTGACCGAATATTTAACTGCATCACTTACAAAATAGTACAAAAATCCTAGAAAGTTGCAGATTTATCCCTGAGAAAGAGAATCGAGGAACTCGTCGTTGCTTTTTGTTTTACTTAGCTTTTCTACCAACATCATTGTTCGCTCATCATCACCCAACAGTGATAGCATATGACGAAGCGTCACTACTTTTTTCATCTTTTCTTCGCCAAGCAGCAATTCATCGTGTCTCGTTCCTGACTTAACAACATCTATTGCAGGAAATACTCTTCTCTCCTGCAGAGATCGGGACAAGTGAAGTTCCATATTGCCCGTGCCTTTAAATTCTTCATATATCATGTCGTCCATACGGGATCCTGTGTCTACCAATGCCGTACCAATGACGGTCAGTGACCCTCCTGTTCCGGTAGCATTTTCAGACACAGCAGGTTTTTCGGTTTCCCCTGCTTCTTCAACCGGAGCAGCTATCGGAGCTGTTACTGTTTTTTCAACACAGCGCGCAGCACCCAAAAACTTTTTCCCCGGATATAATGCAGCTGGATCAAACCCGCCAGATAATGTTCTACCAGACGGATTAACGACTAAATTATACGCACGTGCTAATCTGGTGATAGAATCCAAAAGAACAACGACATCTTTACCCATTTCTACCAGGCGCTTCGCACGGTCAAGTGCTACTTCTGCTATGCGGGTCTGTTCTTGGGGAGATTCATCAAAGTTACTGGCTAGTACCTCGCCTTTTATGCTCCGCGATAAATCTGTTACCTCTTCAGGTCTTTCGCCAATAAGTGCAGCCATCAGATGAACATTGGGATAATTCATACTTATACCTGCAGCTAATTCTTTGAGAATTGTTGTTTTCCCGGCCTTTGGAGGGGAAACAATAAGAGCACGCTGTCCAAATCCAATAGGTGCAATCAAATCTATGATGCGAGTAGATAACGGTGACTGACCACTTTCTAATCGAAGCTGACGATCTGGGTAAATCGCGACAAGATCATCAAATCGAGGTCGGTTTGTCACCTCTTCAGCTAATTTTTCATTTACTTTTTCTACTTTAAGGAGACCCCAATACCGTTCATTTTCTTTTGGCTGACGGGCCTGGCCCTCAACCATATCTCCATTTCGAAGCATAAAGCGTCGAATCTGAGATTGAGATATGTAGACATCTCGTTCTGATGGCGTAAATTTTGGCCGTAAAAATCCATGTCCCTCAGGCATACAATCCAAAATGCCACGAACTGTTTCAGTTGGAACATTAATATCCTGTTCATGCGGTTGCGCAGTGTTTATATTAAAACCGGTATTCCATTCACGCTGATATCCACCCTGATTTCCGCCAAACCGACCGCCATTGTCGTATCCACGTGGAGAAAACCGACCGCCACCAGCATTGTATCCGCCTCGACGGAAATTTTGATAGCCACCCCGATTACCACCTCGATCAAATCCCGCTTCGCCCCCGAACCCGCTTCGCTGCGATGCGAGTCGAGGCGAGCCCATACGTGGGCGATCATTTCTCTGACCGTACTGCGGACGGGCATAGCGTTGATGTGATGGTGTTACAGGAGATTGTGATGGTGTTTCTTCAGACACTGGAGGTCGTGCATCTCCTACAAAATCAGCAGGAGATACTTCAGATTGTGGCTCAATTGTTTGTGGTGCTTCAGGCACGGATTTAACAGGCGCACCAATAAGGTCATCAATACTGATAACAGGAGCTGATTCTTGTGCAGGTTCGGCGTATTCCTGAGTGATACTCTCAACAGGTTTACGAGTTTTTGCTGATTTTACTGGTGTTTTACGTGTGGCTTTAAATGCCATATACAATTGGTAATTATGTCAGTTTGATATTTACGTATTTTGACATCCTGATACAACAAACATATTCATCAATGCGCTGTGTTTGGGAAGTCAATGTGTGCTCTTTTCTATGAGGAAAAAATACAATATCCATCAGTATTAAACCATGACTTTGCCGTATTGTCAATAACCAGTCAATTTGAGCTGCGTATAGTATCAGAGCCTAAAATAATCACAATATCGGAGGAAATGCTTGCTTCCTTATCCGGAAGAGGCCCCACTGCCATATCTAGACGTTTTGCTATATCTGACGCAATACTCTCTAGAGATCGTTGTTTAGCAATCACAATGGAATCTGTAAAGGTTTTTCGTTTTGCACCTGTTTTGGATACCACAGTTGAATTTGGAATACTATTTTCGATCTTTTTTGCAATAGTATCTGTAAGACCAGGCACAGATGTTCCATTTCGCAGTTCTATGGTAACCATCGTATTTTTAGCTGATTGCGAGGTTGAATTTGAGGCTAACTGTGTAGAAAATACAGAGGTATCAATTATCTTCTTGGTAGTTGGTCTATATAGAATTGCTTTTGAAGCTTTTTGATAAATAAGAACTTTGTCCCCGACAGCAGCATGCGCAAAAAATGGAATACCAGGAAGTTTGTTCGTATCTGTAACTGTGGCAAGTGTTGGGACTTCATCGTGGGGTAATTCCATTACAGATCCTATTTGATTGACCAATATTTCGATCTCAGGTGTGCTGTTTCCCGTATTTTTTTTCAATTGAGCAACTGTAGATTGATACTTGGTATAGAGATACACTGTACTTGAGATTGAAAGCACGGCAACAAGCGTAACAAATGTAAATAAGATTAAAACTCCTTGGGTCTTCACAAATTGTTTCATAGCAGTATGGTATAAGCGTATGTCGATAGAAGGACTATTGTCAACATATACCCCCTCGACTACTATGAATGTATGTATCGACGTCTTTTAAGCATTCTCTGTAGTCTTAGTATACTCTCTTTTCTATCCCCTCTTGTAGTGTATGCACAAGAAACGAAGAATATGGCAGCTACTGCGACAATACCTGCTAAACCAAATGACTATCAACTATCCATAACGGCTGACCCGAGAGATTCGAGACAATCACAGGGTGCAGACATCCACTATGTCATTACCTACGGATCTGATCTGGATTACGGTACAGCGCCATTTATTATTCAGGCGACACTCTTACCTGGTCGTATACAGGGCTTTCCAGTTCCATCTTTATACATAGCTGATATTGTCCAAGGATCACCATCCAACGGATATATGATGACAACGCCGGTCATAAATCTTGCAAGCCATACGATCACATGGACAATCCCGACATTACCCGCGAAAACTAATAATCAAACTGTATCATTTACCCTTAGAACTAATACAGCGTATACAGGGACTGATGTCGTTGATTTTGATGTTCAGGTAAAAGCTATTGCCCCCGATATTACACTCAATGCACTCTTGACTGAAAGCTATGTGTATAAAGCTCCACCACCCATCATTACACCTTCTCCCACACCTACTCCTGCCCCTCCTCATCCTACAATTACATCTGTAACGATGAATGAAATCACGAACTCAACTGCTACATTTACACTGACAACGGATACCCCAACAACAATATCTGCTATAGCTACAGCAAAAAATAAGATTCTTACGCAAACACTGAACGATCCAAGAATCAGCAGATGGCATCAAATTACTATATCAAACTTAGTAGCAAATATGTCTTATACAATCAAGTTTACCCTGACTGGAACGAATGGTCAGACAACAACATCGAATGCATTGTTGATACATACAACACTTGAACATACACCTCTGAACATAGATCCTTCATCGGTTGTACTTACAAGCTTGGATACGATCTTTCGGCCTGATATAGGATCACAAAATGCCCTTGGATCCCCTCTAGTGACATTACCGACAAATACTGCCTACACATTCCAGGTACGTATCCCTGATGCCAAACGTATTACTCGAATTCAGGGAATTATTCGCGATTCTCATGTGTTAGGCATGTCTATCGGATCTGTCATTGATTCAGTTATTGCAAAAGAACCGGAAAGCTCTACGGACATGATTGACATGGCAGAACTGAGCCCTTCTGTATTTACCGGAACAATGAAGACGAAGCCGGCTAGTGGCTTGTATGACCTTCGTATCCGAATCACCGACGAAAATGAGAACGTTACAGAACATTTATTGGGGACGCTGTCTGTCGTAAATCCCTTTACTGTCATACATGAGGATTCCGGAGAACCTATTGAACACGCACGTATATTTCTTTCCAGATATTTTCCAAAGGATGGAACATATATTCCTCTTTCCCCTACGTTCGTAAGTACGAGAAATCCAGTATTTACAGCAGCAAATGGTCAGGCGACTTTTGTGCTTCCGGAGGGCATATATAAAGCTACTGTAACGTATCTAGGGACAGAAAAGACTGTTTTATTTGAAATAGACAATAATAAACATATAGGTTTTCCTGTCGTTTCTCTCACTCCTGTGCCCTATACGACATCAGGATTTATAAAATATTATTTACAGACACTTCTTGATATTATGGTGAACATAGCAGTATCAAATGCAGCCGCAATAGGATCCTCCCGCTGGTTATTTGGTGCAATATCCAGTTTTGTCATGATTCTACTGATTTGTATGACAGTATTGGCATTTAGCTCACGAACACTTGTTCCAATAACCGCCATACCTTCGTATCTTCTTCATACTATCCGCATAACATTCTTTAGATCAATCGATAGTAAATTTATTAGAGGTATCGTGATAGACGGATCAAATAAGACCCCAATCGCTAAGGCCAATGTATTTATTATTAATAGTTCGACAAACACAATTGCAACAATACTACATACAGATAAGTTTGGCCGGTATTTTTTCCATGCTATGCCAAACACCACGTATGCCGTAGAAGTTCGTAGGATCGGATATGAAGTTACTGAACCAGTTATATACCAGCCTGATGTTTCTCCGACAGAGTTTACTCACGTACTGCATACACACGCTCAGCACGCGCTGCACAAGGCTCTCACCCTGTTAAAACAAAGCATATCAACTCTCGTCGGAGCATTTTTTGAAACGTTTATTGTACTTTCCTGCGTGCTTGAGCTTCTGTATATGCGTTATTTTGGGCTTTCTGCAACGCTTCCGTACATTATCGCTTCCTGTTTGACGATTATCTTATGGATCTCGTACATGCATCATACTCATGTCCTTTCTACCGATTAATTGTCGGTAACAACATACGTTCCTGATACCCATCCTGATACACCGTTATATGTTATGTTGTACCAATCGTATTGCACATCTGAATACATAAGGCTTGTATTGCTTGGTACCTGACCAACTTCCTGTGCATCTATGGAGGGGTCTTTGCGCATACGCACAAACCCTAAATCAGTCGGCAAAATCGTTAAAGTAGGTCGCGGAGTTGGAGTTGGCGTCATGGCCAGTGTTGGAGTAGGAATCAGACTTGGAGTTGGTGTGACAGTTGGTGTCACGGGTTGTGTGGGTATGGGCGTTACTGTAGGCGTTGACGTCACAGTAATTGTGCTGACTGGAGTTGGAGAAATCGTAATAGTGACAGATGGATTAGATTGAGTAGCAGTTGGCGTAGGTGTTACTCCAAATCCGATTGGTTTGGTTTCTATTGGATTATGGACAGATACCGCAACCCATGTGTATTGAATATCACGTGGAACAGGCATATCCATGACTATAGTGAATCCTTTTTCAGTCACATCTGCTGTGGCAGCTTTAGCAGCTTCAGCTAAGAATGCGCTATCTGTGGCAGTCTTAAGGTTTAGTGTGACGGTTACAAGTGGCGGTTCTGCAAACGGTTTTGCAAATTCCACATCAACCGTTGTCATCCCTTTTGGTATAACGGCAGTTCCGGCAAAATTCTGATTAAATGTGACTGTATTTTTGAATGTAACATTACCGAGAACTGTAAGTGCTCCTTCAATAGTTGCTTCCCCTTTTACAATGATTGAGGTAATGAATTTTACGAGAGAAGCAAATGTTGTTTGCCCTGTAAAGTGACTTGATCCGGAAGCAAGAAGATCGCCGGTAATATTCATTTCTGAAATACCTAATACTGCACCCTGTTGCTCTATAGCCGAATTTGTTGCAGTGTTCGAAATTGTCATTGTCGACAATTTTTCTGTAATGAGTGAATTTGTCAATATTGTGAGTCCTTCTATTTGGTTTGCCTTTATAGAATCAGCTGTCAACATTCCTTTGAGATAGGCATTGCCCATGCTGTCAACGGTGAAGAGCG